>CAUWNL010000115.1:0-8762 GCA_963559995.1 uncultured Sarcina sp. | reverse complement strand
AAAACTAATATATCCAAAAATTATTTAAAGTTTACACAATTCTATTGACATAACCCTTCTTTATTTTATGTAATTTGTAAAATACTATAATATCTCATGAATAAGATTTGCAGCTCTTTTGTAACCACCACAATTTTTTAAGGATTCCCCTATCTTTATAGCATTTTCTTTATATGATTTATCTGTTAATATCTTATTTACAGCATTTTCTATGTCACGAGGCTTAGTATCATTAACTAATGCAATTCCAGCGCCAAGCTCTGCTACTCTTCTTGCAACTATTGGTTGATCTCCAAATTGAGGAACAACGATTAATGGTACCCCATTATATAACCCTTCACTTGAACTATTCATTCCACCGTGGGTTATAAACAAGTCAACTTTCTTTAAAAGTTTAAGTTGTGGAACGTAATTAAATACTTTAAAATTCTCTGGAATATGGCCTAAATCTTCTATATTAATTCTATTTCCAATAGACATTACAACTATTAAATCATCTCTAGAGCCTAGTGCTTCAAAACAACTTTTATAAAAGTTTAAATTTTCATTTGCAACTGTTCCAAGAGATGCAAAAATTAACTTTTTATTCTTTGGATTTTCAATTTTAAAATCTTCAAGTTCATGTCTATCAACTATAGATGGACCTACAAACTTAAAACTTTCGTCAAAATCTTCAGCAAATGGTTGATAATATTTAGATGTAAATACTATCTTTAAATCTGCTCTATCTTTATTAACGACATCTAAAATAGGATGCTGTGTAAGTTCTACTCCCATTTTAGAAAGTTCACCACTAAGGCTTTTAAATCCATCAAGAAGTGTTTTATCTGAATTAAAATTGCCAAATAAATTCATAGTTAATTCTTTATTTAATGCAAATGTTGTTATAGTGCCTATAACTTTTTTTATGTTGAATTTCTTTATAAGACCATTGTCTACGTAAATAAAATTATCAGCAACTAAATAATCAAATTCTCCCTCTTGTGCCATAGCTAATTCTAAAGTTAATTTATTTATTTCTATAAATTTTCCTGCCATAGACATAACATTGTCATTGCCTTCATTACTATTAAATCTTATAAAAGCATCTCCTGAATAACCGACAAACTTTGCTCCAACTTTTTCAAGTTTAGCTCTAAATATATCCGCACAGATATAAACTATTTCATCTCCCTTATCCATTAATTCCTTAACTAGACCAATGGTAGGGTTTACATGACCATGTCCTGGTATGATTAAAAATAGTCCTCTTGCCACAATAATCACTCCTTTTTAAAATATCTACATATTAGTTATACCACAAAATGATAATTGTTACTACTAGAGGGCTATTTTTCTTCTTAAGGATATTTCTAAAGTATTTATTAGTGCTAGGTTCTATTAAATATAATCTTATATAAATTTCAAATAAGTGGTTATTTAAAGATATTTAGATAAAATCATAGATTTAGATAGTTGATTTTAATAAAAACTAAAACTAAAAACTGTATTAGAAAGGTTTATTTCTAATACAGTTTTTATAACTCTTACTATTGAACTTTATTTAATTCATAATTATTTAATCCTAAATTATAAACTTTAATATATTTTATGCTCATAGTTTGTGGGAATATACTATTGTCTACTGTACCACCATAGGTACCTCCTATAGCAACATTTAATATCATATTAAATGCTTTATTAAAAGGCCATGACTTCCATAAGTCTGCTCCTATATTATAAACATCTCTATAATAAGTAAAATATATGTGCCCATCAACTGATAATTCTATTTTATTAGGGGTCCATAAAAGGCCATATACATGATATTGTGAGTATAAATTATTTACCTTAATAAGTTTTGTCTTTTGATCAGATGTTTTAAAATTATAAGCATTCATTTGAAGGGATCCTCTAATATTTCCAGGGTCTTTACCTACAGATTCCATTATATCTATCTCTCCACTATCTGGCCAATTACCATATGCATTATTTGCAGCAAGCATCCATATAGCAGGCCATGTTCCAGCACCTTTAGGAAGTTTCGCGCAAATTTCAAATTTACCATATAAATAACTTTCCTTACTAACAAGTCTTGCTGAAGTATAATCTTTACCACCATAGGATTGTTTTCTAGCTGTAATATTTAATGAACCATTTTCTATATTACTATTTTCTGTACTATTAGTATAATACTCAAGTTCATCATTTCCCCAACCGTTATTATTTCCTATTTCATATCTCCACTTATCACCTACAGCTTCTGTAGAATTAAATTCTTCATTTGTCTCAATAGATTCATTTGAAGAATCATAGGTTGGTGCATTAGCTAACGCTATAAAATGTTCTCCTGTGGTCTTTGTTTTAAAGAATATATCAGAATTAGAAGCTTTAGCTTCTCCTAAACATTCAAATGTATTATTTTTTTCATTATAAACATAAATATTTACTATTTTATTTTGTAAGGCGCTATCAGGAGATAATTTAAGATTTACATTTATATCCTCCCCTGAAACCTTTGAATTGTTTGTATTTACTAAATCAAATCCATATAAAAATGAATTATATCCTTGATTTTTTAAATCAGTATATATTCTTTTTATATCTTTATTGTTAAGTCCCTCAACTGATACATTTTGTGCAGTACTTCCACTATTTATATAACTTTCATACTTACTTATTGTTAAATTATAACTTAAAATATTCCAAAGAAAAATAGCTCCTATTATAATTAATATAGATATTACAGATATTATTACTATCTTTACTTTTGAATATTTTTTTCTTTTAAGAAATTCTTTTAACTTAATAGCCCTTTCCTTGAAAAATTTCTTATATGTAATAAATATTTTAGACATCTAATAAAAATCCTCATATCCTTTCTTAGCTGCAATTTAATCTTTGCTTATTAAAATTCCAGATCACTTTTATTAGTATTTTATCATATTTTATTTGTTATTAACAATTTGATATATTCTAAAATTTAGTGAATTACTAAACTATATTCTATTTCATCTTTATTATTAAATAAAAGTACTATTTTCTTATAAATTGAAAAAATAATATTTTTTTAATTAAATTATATAGTTTTAATATTTAGTCCACAGTATTTAATTTATAATCATTTAATCCTAAATCATAAACTCTAATTGAATCTATACTCATGGTTTGTGGAAAAATATTATTGTCAATTTCCCCACCATAGCTTCCTCCAATTGCAACATTTAATATAAGATTAAAGGCTTCATTAAAAGGCCATTGCTGCCATGCAGTATTCTCTACATTATATGGATTCCTATTATATGTTAAATATATATAATTATCTACTGAAATTTGAATATAGTTTGGTGTCCATAAAAGTCCATAATTATGATAATTTGAATATATATTATTAACTAAAATACTATTTGTCTTTTGATTATTATTTTTAAAGTTATATGTATCCATTTGAAGTGATCCATGAATATAGTTTGGTTCTCTTCCTATAGATTCCATTATATCAATTTCTCCACTATCTGGCCAAGGTCCATATATATTTGTGCTAGGTAGCATCCATATAGCAGGCCACATTCCATTTCCACTTGGAAGTTTTGCACTAATTTCAAATTTACCATATAAAAAATTTTCCTTACTCACAAGCCTTGCTGATGTATAATTACTTCCACCATAAGATTCCTTTATAGCTGTAATATTTAAATTTCCATCTTTTACATAGCTATTTGTACTATTATCTGTATAGTACTCTTTTTCTTCATTTCCCCAACCCCCGTTGTTTCCGATATTATAATCCCAATTATTAGATGGGAAGCCTGTATAATTAAAATCATCGTTATAAATAAGTTTTTCATTATCAATATCATAGGTTGGGCCTTCAACCAAAGTTAAAAAATGTTGACCAGATGATTTCGTTTTAAAGAATATATGGTTATCAGTAATTCTTGTTTCACCTAAACAGTTAAATGTATTTGAAGCTTCATTATATTCATAAATATTTAGTATTTTACCATTTAAATTAGCTTTTGGATATGCCTTTAAAGTAACATGAATATTTTCATTTGTTGGATTTGAATTAAGTAACTTTTCTAAATTAAACACATATAAAAAATCATTATAACCCCTAGAGTTCAACTTGTTATAAATATTTTTCACATAACTATTATTGTTACTTAAAGGTTCTACAAAAACCCCTTCTGTTGCTACAGAACTTTCTATATAACTATTATATTTGTTAATAGAAAAGTTATAATTTATTTGTTCTATAATAAATATAACTATCCAAAGAACTATAAGTGCAGCAACACTTCCTAAAATCAATATTTTCGTTCTATTTTCTTTTTTAATATTTTTAAAATTAAACCCTTTAATCATATTAACAACACCTATCTTTTTAGTCTAATAATCTTCCTAAAAGATAGTACTTAACTAGTATTAAAGACTTATACATAAAAAAAGTAGGTCAGAAATTTCGCCCTACTTTTTTAGAAATTTTATGATGCTTTATTATCATCATCTTTATTCATTTTTTTACCTGCAACAATAAATCCAACTCCAATTAAAGCTACTATTCCTGCAAGGGCTGGGGCACCTGTATGTGGAAGATTTCCTAAGCCATTATTTGGCTTGTTTGAAATGTTTCCTCCATTAGTAGTTCCACCATTTCCATTAGATGATTCATTTTTATCAGATGTAGTATTGTTTTCACCTTTATTTGATTCATCTTGTGATTGATTTTCATTATTTCCATTTGATGAATCACCAGAGTTTTCTTTATCATCTTCATCTATACATGGCTTATCTGAATCTTCACAGCCATTATTACTATCATTAGCATTATCTTCTGAATTTACAGGATCTTGTCCATCAACAAGAGTATTTTCATTAAATTTAAAGCTTATGTTTCCAAGCTCTCTAAACTTAACCATTAAAGCATCTCTTATCGGTGTTTGAGTATCTACAACATCTGTAGCACCTGTAAAGTCATAGTTATCTCCATTTGCATAGATAAAATCATTAGTAACAACGCTATAATATTTATCCATTTCAATTTTAGTTCCATCTAATAATCTCATAGAAATTATTCTATTTCCATATTCTTTAGAAGAATCATAATAAACATTTAGTCCATAGTATTGAATCCAACCTACATTATTGTTCATAATTCCATGTTCAATAACTCTTTTTAAATCAGAACCTTTAAGATTCATCGTAACTAATGTGTTATCAAAAGGTAATACATCCCACATTTCTCCAACTGTTATATCACCTTTATCTATTGATGTTCTAAGACCACCACTATTAGTTAATGCAATTTGAACATCAGCTATTTCAGCCATATACTTAGTCATAAATTGCCCAAGTACTGTAACCCCATTATAGCTTCTATCATGAGGTAGTTCTGTATCAACTGTTGCAACAACCTCTGATAATATAGGATTTAATTCCTCTTCATATTTATTAACTATCTTTTCAACAGTTTCATCAATAGCTAAAGTATCAACCCTTTCATAAAGCTTATCTACAGATGGAGTTATAATAGAGTTACCATCTTTATCAATAATTATTTGTAAGTTTCCTAAAGCTCTACCGTTGTTTGCAGCTTGAACTATTGCAACATTATTAACTGTACCTGATATATAATTGTGGGTATGTCCACTAATTATTCCATCTATTAAAGTAGAACCATTAGCAAGATCAGCTACCTCTCCTGTAATTACTCCATTTTTATCTTGTTCTCCACCTAAGTGAGTTAAAGCAATTACAACATCAACATTTTTTTCATTCTTTAGATATTTAGCCCAAGTATTCGTAATCTCAACTGGGTCTTTAAATTCTAAATCTTTAATATTTTCCATTGAAGTTTTGTAGGCTGTTTCAGGAGTTGCAATTCCAATAAAACCAATCTTTACACCATCAATTTCTTCAATTGCATAAGGTTTTGCCCAAGTAACTATCTTTCCAGTAGTTTTATCGTATATATTAGCAGCTAAAAACTGTACGTAATTTGACCATTGGTCTATTTTATCTAATCCCCAGTCAAATTCATGATTTCCAACTGCTGAATACTTCATTCCCATCTCTTTTATTATTTCAGATATAGGTTCTCCATATAAAAGATTAGAAATTGCTGTTCCTTGATATAAATCTCCCCCGCCTACAAAGATAGTATTAGGATTTTCACCCCTCAATCTTTTAACTTCAGCAGCAAGTTTTGCAGCCCCTATATTTTTTCCATTTTCAATAATATTTCCGTGCAAATCAGTTATATTTAATATATCTATAACTTTTTTAGAACTTTCTTCATTATCTGTAACTTCATCATCAGTTAGATTTAAAGCTTTTTTTACATCACTCCAAGTTACAGTTTTTACATTTGGAGTTCTTCCATCTTGTGATGTTGGAAGACTTAATTTTCCTGAATTTATAGCTTCTACTGCTAAAGCTCTTTGTTTTTCATTCCAAGTGTTCCCTGTTATTTTCCAGTTGTTATCAACTTCTCTTGTTATTTTTCCCTCAGCTACATTTTCAATATAATCAGCTATCATATCTCTAACATCTGATATCTCATCATTGTTGCTATCTAATATCTTTTCATGTTCACCTTCATCAAGTTCATTAGTCAACACAGAGTTATATCTATAATCATTTACAGTTAAATAAACTATATCTTCATCTGAAACTTTTTTATTATCTTTTTCAAAAACAAGATTTTCAATTCTGTTTCCAGCTTCTTTACTTATATTAATATCGTATTTAACACCATCTAACATATCGTAGTTATAAAATCTTATATTTTCATCAAAGGAAACTGTTAAATCTCCATCTTTATAAGTGTTATAGAATTTTGCAGTCCACTCTAAATATTTTTTAAGCTGTTTACCAGTTGTTTTTATAGTGTAAAGCTTATTATCATACTTATAAATGCTAGCAATATTTGCTTTTGTTATATCTCCAGCTTTTAAATTAGATTCAGAATCTAAAAGAGCAGAACCTGATACATGATAAGCATTTGCGTCATAATCTTCTAATTCTTTTAAAGCCTTTTCACTATAATAAAGCTGAACTTTATTTATAAAATCAGTTATACCTTGGTCTTCTACAGCAGACTGTGGTATTCCATTTACTTCATTAGCTTCTGCTAAATCTGTGTCTAATATACCTACGGATTTATTTGCATCATTTAATGCTTCAGTATGATAAGAACTTAAAGTTTCTTTTAATTTCTCATCCTCTTCAACACTAGCTGAAGATATAGTACTTGCACTTTTATCTATAACCTTATAAGAATCACCATCTTTTTCAAGGGTAAATACAAATTTTGATACATAATCTCCGTTGTTTTTAGGTTGAGATATAACAGCGTTATTAACATTTAAGCTTTCAACTAATGTGTGGCTGTGCCCAGCAATTATTCCAGAAACCTCTGGATTTTCATTTGCTACATCTATTGCACTATCACCATTTCCATACTCATTTTCAAGTCCCACATGAGCTGTAACAAAGTAAAGGTCTGCTCCACCTTCATTTGCCTTAATTTCTTCTATAACTTTTCCAACTTCTTTAGCTGGATTTGTAGAATCATATCCTTTTAAATTTACAGAGTCCCAGTTTACTATATTAGGAGCTACAACGCCTATTATTGCAACTTTAACACCATTGCTATTTTCAATTGCATAAGGTTTATATACTCTTTTGCCATCTTTATATAAATTAGCACATAGAAAGTTAAGCTTAGTGCTCGTATTTCCATTAGTCATGAAATTTTCAATTTCCCCTAAACCTTGATTAAATTCATGATTTCCAAAAGAAAAAGTGTTATAACCAATTTCATTAAATGCTGTAATCATTGGATTTTGCTTTCCTACAAACAAGTGATTATAATTTCCTTGTACAGCATCACCATTATCAACTAATAACAAATTAGAATCTTTTTTTCTTTCTTCTTTAACTACAGTTGCTACCTTATCTAAACCACCATCTGCCTCTTTACCAGTTGCATAGTCATAGCTTAAAAATCTTCCATGTAAATCTGTAGTTCCTAAAATAGTTACTGTTGTAGTTTCACCATTTTTTAAAGTATTAGTTTTATTATTTTTAGAGTCATCTAAAGATTCTTCAACAATAGTATCTGATGTATCATTATTCTCTGTTGCAAGTACACTTGTAGTTGGTATAACCATGCTAAATGCCATAGAACATGCTACTAAAAAAGATAAAATTCTTTTGTTTGCCATTTTTCCTTCCCCCTATTTAACTATACTTTCACTAAATATGTTTAAGAGCTAATCTTGTGATAATTCCACTTAAACTATTAGTTTTTCATAATTTAATGAAAATATTCTCTGATTTAGTAATAAAAACTCGAAAGTTCTCGAATAAATTTTATCATATCATTCATATTTTTGAAAGTTAAATTTAATTTACCATTTTTAACACTATATTAAAATTAATATAAGATATTTGTTACGGATGAGTCTGATGTTTTCTATTATATTAGTTTTTATAATGAATATACTATAGTTAGCTAATTCACAAAAAGTAAATTAAAACCCATACAAAATAATGTTTTTATTAATTTTAATAAAAAATAACCAGCTAAGCTGGTTATTTTTCCTCATAGTTTATTAACTTATAATTATTTTTTATTATATCTCCATAGACTGTTGATGTTACCTCTAGGGTCAATGTTCCTCTATTATTTTTATATTTATTTAATATCTTTTCTAACTTTTTATCTAAGAAAAATAATCTTTCTTCACCTTTTATGTAACAAGATACTACTTTAT
>CAUWNL010000114.1:0-8812 GCA_963559995.1 uncultured Sarcina sp. | reverse complement strand
AAAAAGAGTCTAAAAGTTACACCTTTTAGACTCTTTTTTATTTTGGAATTTATTTTTTTATTATTTCCTTTAATACATTATAAGTATTATCTATTATTTCCCCACAACTTATCCTTTTTTGCTTTAACTCTTTACAAATTTCAGTATTATAGTTATTCTTTATTTCCTCCATTAATTTTTTTGTTAAAGCTCTAGCTTCATTAGTCTCCTCATGAGTGTTTCTTCCCTTTAAATAGCCAATAACTATAGTTGCTCCTCCAAGAGCACCACAAAGACTTCCTGATGCAAAACCTGTCCCCATTCCACTTGCTATTGAAATTGGTATATTAGTTTCAAATTCATCATTATAAGATTTTATTATAGCTTCTGAACATGTATATCCCATTTTATGGTATTCTGATGGTTTCTTCATTATTTAATCTATCTCCTTTTACCTTAAAAAATTATTCTTTTATTATAAACCCTAAGTTAAATCTAGACTATATTTTAGTATTATTAAAATATTTTATGAGTATAATTACTTAATACCTTTTGTAAAAAATCATCTTTAAATTAATATATTAAATAAACAAATTCATATTTGATTCCTCAGCTTCTCCAAGCATATAACCTACCCCTCCTATTTTTACTCCATCTATAAGTTCCTCCTTTTTTATTCCTAAAAGATCTAATGTCATTTGACAAGCTACCATTTCTATTCCGCTATCCATAGCTGCTTTTATTAAATCCTCTAAAGATGAAACATTTTTATCATCCATTATTTTTCTTATAAGTTTTGGTCCTATACCTCCCATATTCATTTTAGACAGCTTAAGTTTCTCACTTCCCTTTGGCATCATAGCTCCAAACATTTTTTCCATAAAATCTTTTTTTACATTAACACTTTCTGATTTTCTAAGAATATTAAGTCCCCAAAATGTAAAAAACATTGTTACCTTTTTTCCCATGGACGCTGCTCCATTTGCTATTATAAATGAAGCAATTGCTTTATCTAAATCACCACTAAAAACTATTATTGTTTTATTATCTTTACTTTGTAATGCTTCTTTTTTGCTTTCTAAATTATTATCTAAAGAACCTTTTTTAATTACAGCACTTATTATTCCTTTATCCTTAGATATGTCCAAAAGTGTATTACCAGTTTTTTCACACCAAGATTTTATATCCATAAAAAATCCTGGATCTGATGCATTAACCTTTAAAACTTCTCCTTTTTCTATACTATCTATATATTTTTTAACTTCCATTAAAGGTCCTGGGCAACATAAACCACACAAATCTTTTTCTAGTTTTATATTATTTTTCTCCATTTCTATTGCAGCTTCTTTCTCTATATTTTTCTTATTACTAATATTTTGATTTCTATCAAATTTAGACGCTATAAATGTTTTATACCCTCCAGTTATATTTTTAACCTTAATCCCATTTTGCTTTAATATTCTAGAAGCTATATGGCCTCTTACACCTACTTGACAATATACCAAAACCTCTTTATCTTTTGGAATTTCATCTAATCTCTCTCTTAAAGCATTTACCGGTATATGATTTGCCTCGTTAACGTGTCCTTTCTCCCATTCTATATCTTCCCTTACATCTAATAAAAAGTGATTAGAATCCATTAAAGTATCTACTTCTTTCCAAGTTATCATATCTTCTTTTCCACTTAACATATTCTCAGCTACAAACCCTAGCATATTAGCTGGAGATTTAGCAGAATTAAAAGGTGGTGCATAAGAAAGTTCTAAATCTTTTAAATCTGTAACTTTCCCTTTAAATTTTATAGCTGTAGCTATTACATCAATTATTTTATCAACTCCATCATAGCCTATAGCTTGTGCTCCTAAAATCTTTTCATCTTTATTAAATAAAAGTTTTACAGTCATTGGAATAGCCCCTGGATAATATGCTGCATGATTATTTGGATGTATATATACAACATTATAATTTATATTTCTTTGTTTTAATATTTTCTCATTATTTCCTGTAGAAGCTCCAGTTAATCCAAATACTTTTATTATAGAAGTTCCAAGACTTCCTTTATACGCCTTTTTATCTCCACAAATATTATCTGCTACTATTCTACCTTGCCTATTAGCAGGACCTGCAAGTGGTATTGCAATATCTTTCTCACTTATTAAATCCTTTGTTAAAATAGCATCACCAATTGCATATACATTTTCTTTATTAGTCTCTAAAAATTCATTTACTATAATATGGCCCTTACTTCCAAACTCTAAATCCGAACTCTTTAAAAATTCAACATCAGGAGTTATTCCAATTGCTAGAATAACCAAGTCTCCTTCTATAATTTCTCCATTTTTCAAATTTACTTCTATACTATTTTCTTTATCTTTGAAAGATGTTGCTATAGTATTTAATATTATACTAACACCCATATCATCCATTTCTTGTTCTAAAATAGCTGCTACTTCATCATCAAAAGGAGCTAAAATACTTGATGCACCCTCTACTAAGGTTACATCTACTCCCCTTTTCCTTAAATTTTCGCATGCCTCAACTCCTATATATCCTCCACCTATAACAATAGCCTTTTTCACACTTTCGCTATCTATCTCATTTTTTATTTTATCCATATCATCTATTGTCTTTAAGGTATGTACCCTTTTACTATCTACCCCATCTATATTAGGTTTTACAGCCTTTCCTCCTGGAGATAATATTAAATAATCATAAGTTTCCTCATATATTTCTTTGTTCTTTGAATTTACTATAACTTTTTTATTTTCTGTATCAACACTTATCACTTCACTTGAAACTCTAACATCTATATTAAACCTATCTCTTAAACTTTTTGGTGTTTGAACTAAAAGCTTATCTCTATCCTTTATAACCTCACCTATATGATATGGTAGCCCACAGTTAGCAAAAGAAACGTATTCCCCTTTTTCAAATATTATAATTTCAAGGTTTTCATCTAATCTTCTAAGCCTTGTTGCAGCTGATGCTCCACCTGCAACTCCCCCTACTATTAAAACTTTCTTTTTCATAATTTTATCCCTCCTTAATTATTTTTCATGTTTTCATTCATTAATAATTTAACTAAGTTCTCAACTCTCTTATCCACTAGCTTATAATTTATTTCAAGCCCATTTCTTTCTCCCTTTATAATTTTAGCATTTCTTAACTTTTGAAGATGTTGAGAAAGGGTTGATTGTGGTATATCTAAGCAATTTTGCATATAAGTAACATTGCAACAATTAATCTCTGACAAACCACATATTATACAAAGCCTTATAGGATGCGCTATAATTTTTAATAATTCTGCTATTTCTTCAAAATTGTAAAAATTATTCTTAATTTCTTCTTTATTCATTTTTCCTCCTAAAAATTATATGTTTACTATTAGTATTGTTATATTTATATATTACGATATATGAATATAAATTGCAATAAAAAAGTTATTTTAAAATAACTTTTTTATTGTTTCAATATTCCCTAATATTTAAGTAAAACAACTAACATATACACTTTTATTAATTTTAAACATATATCTCTCTACATATCCATCTAAACTTACTTCTTAATAAGACTATTCTTATTACATATTTCAAGTCATAAACTGAAATAATACCTCCCTTTTTAAGAAAACTATCCATTTCATCCTTTATATCTTTAATTAAACAATCAAGATCTCCTTTAGTAAAATAGTAACTATTATCTAAAGCCCTTTGTTGCAATTCATTAGCTATACGATCAAAATCTATTTCCTCAGTTATCCCACTTTTAGTTTTAATTTTCATAATAAAACTTCCTATTAACTTTATTCACATTCTATTATATGCTGCTCCTTTAGATTTTCTATAGACAAGTTTTCTATAAAGTGTTAAAATTATCAATGATTACAGGCTTGTGCCTTTAATTTATTGAAAGGACATTTTTATGCAGTATATACAACTTATAGATTCTAACATACTTTTTTTTATACAAAATCATATACAAAATCCCATTTTAAATCCTATAATGATTTTCTTTACCAATCTTGGGAATTTAGGTTTTATATGGTTTTTAATATGTTTCATATTGCTTATTAAAAAAAAATATCGAAAAGTGGGAATTTTAGTTTTATGTGCTCTACTAGTAAATCTTCTCTTAGGAGAAGTATTTTTAAAAAATTTAATCCAAAGACCAAGGCCTTTTGAAACCTTGACTGGGCTTCATATAATTATAACAAAACCAAGTACATATTCTTTTCCATCTGGCCATACATCATCAGCTTTTGTTTGTGCTTTTATGCTTGGCTATTTCTTTAGAAAATACAGATGGTATTTCTATGCCCTAGCATCTCTTATAGGTTTTTCAAGAGTATATCTTTTAGTTCATTATCCTAGTGATGTTATATGTGGTATTATCTTAGGTTTTATTAGTTATTTAATAGTTAAAATAGTGTACTTAAAATTCTTTAATAATAAAATTTTAAAATGTAAGCAACATGAATAAAGGTTGTAGAGATATTTCTTTACAATCTCTTATTTTTTTATTTTTCCCTTATTTAATATCTTTTCATAATATTTTATAGTTGTACTTAATGTATTAACTATCTCCTTGCTATTCCTGCCTATAGTTGTTTCTCCTGTTAACATAAATCCAGTTACTCCATTTTTAATAAGACTATAGATATCGCTTAATTCATTTATAGTCGGCTTAACTGAATATTTCATGGAATTTAAAACATTTGTAGCAACTACAATATCTTTCTTCACGCCCTTTAAGCTATAAATTATTTTTTCCTGTATTATAGGAATATTAAAAAGTCCCGCTTCTGGTACTAAATCTCCCCTCGCAATTACAATGCCATCTAATTCATTTGCTATTAACTTTATATTCTCTATCCCCTCTTTAGTTTCTATTTTCCCCCAAAGCTTTGGGACTTTTCCTAATTCTTTTATACTTTTAAATACTCTTTCTTTAAACTCTTTACACTGACTATCATAAGAACAGTATGAATAACACAATATATCAACATTATTATCTAAAGCAAAATTTATATCGTTTTTATCTTTTTTTGTTAAGTTCCAACCTAATCTATTTATTCCTGGAAGATTACATCCTTTTTCTCCCCTAACAACTCCACCTATTTTAGTTACAGCTTTTATATATTCTTCTGTGTTTTCCAACACATCAAATTCCATAGTTCCATCCTTCATATAAACCTTTTTATACTTATCATTTAGAATAAACTGTTTTCCTATACTTAATGGTATAATTTTGCTATTCTTTTTTTTACTTAAAATAGTATTATAATTCTCTTCACTACAAAAATATACTATTTCTCCTTTTGCTGTTTTAAAAGTATCCTTTATAGATTTTGACACCCTTATTTTATTTCCTTGTAAGTCCATAAGTATTTTCACTCTATTGTAGTTTTTCCTTATGTATATAAGAATATTTTCTATGTCCTCATAATTTCCATGTGAAAGATTTATTCTTATAATATTGCATCCCCCTGATATTATTTCATCTATAGCATTAGGTTTACAATTTCTTGGGCCAATTGTAGCTATTATATTCATAGATACTCCTTTACTTATTATTCATATCTTAATACTATTCATATAATAAGTTTAATATTATCATTTTATATAAAATAATTGCTAAAGTACCCTTAAAGTAATTTAGCAAAATTAAATTTAAACTTAATATCTTATGTTTATTAAAAGATATTAAATTATTTCTAATAACTTACATAAAAACTCAGCCAACCTTTGAGAATCTTCTATACTATTTGTTGTCAGCCTTATTATAATAGACGAACACTCTATATTTTTTATCAAATATAATTCTCTACCATTTGTCATAGACAGTTGCTTTAAATCAAATTCTTCTAATAAAGTTTCAAAATCAAATGACATAACCTTTCCTAATATATTTTCATCTGCAAAAATCTCAAGTTTTCTATCATTATCCTTCACATATATAAATCTTAAAAATATCCTTGGCTTTGTAATATTGGTGAGTAATGCTTTTTTATAATGACTCTCACCAACATTTAAATTTTTATCTTGTATACAATCTACAATACTATTTCCCTTTGCTTGTAATATTTTTATTACTTTTTCTTTAATTTCTTCATTCTCTATATCTATAGCATATTTCAATGAAATATCCCCCCTAAATTTATCTTATTGTGCATAATTTTGTACTATATAATATTCTCTTAATTAATAAAAAGTTCTATTAAAAAGGATATTTACATAGAATATTATGAGGTGATATTTAAATGCATAAATATATCAAAATGTTTACTTTTATTTTTTTTGTCACATTATTTTCTGGATGTACTACAGGTCATATTTTAAATAAAGAAAAACCAAACTCTAATTATTATACTTATAAGTTATCTAATCTTATTTCTAATGGTTCCTATGAAATTCATGTTTTAGATAGAAATATTTATAGAAATATATCTGTTAGTGAAGAAGATATCTCTATATTAAATGACCTATTAAAGAATATAAAAGAGACTAACTTTTTATCAGAAAAACCTATAGACTTGCCTAGTAAGTCTATTTATACACTTTTTATAACTACAGATAAAGAAAAAATGGTTTTAGACGTTTATGGAGATGATTTAATAAGTATTTATCCTTGGGATGGCACCTATGATAAAGATTATCTATCTTTACAAGGAATTCCTAATGCTTTTAAGATGGAGCAGTTTTGTGAGTATATCTTTGAAAAAGCTAAAAGCCAATAAATTTCTTATTGGCTTTTAATGTTTTTATTTTAATTTTTCTAACAGTTCAAAAACTCTTTTATTATAAAGGGGATGCATCTTATTTGGTGCAATTTCATTTATAGGTTCTAATACAAACTTCCTTAAATGAGCCCTTGGATGAGGTAAAGTAACAAAATTATCTTCTGTAACTAAATCATCATAAAATATTATATCTAAATCTATAGTTCTAGGCCCCCATTTTATTTTTCTTTCTCTATCTAAGCTTTTCTCAACCTTTAATAAAAACTCCATGAGCTCTTTAGGACTTAAAATAGTTTGTATTTTACAGGCTCCATTTATAAAATTATCTTGCTCAATATAGCCCCAAGGTTTAGTTTCTATTAGATTAGATTGTTTTATTATCTTTATATATTTTGAATCATCTATTAAGTTTAAAGCTTTTCTTATATATTCTTTTTTATCTCCCATATTAGATCCGTAAGATAAATAAGCTGTGCTCCTTTTTCTTTCCATTTCTATAAATACAGTATCTAAACTTTTATGAATAGGTGCCCAAGGCTTTTTAACTATTACTTTTACTTTATTAATTAGTTCATACTCCATAAGAGTAAACTTACAAATCTTTTCACAAGCTGTCTCTATTAAATCATAGCTTTCCTTTTTAAACTCTAACTCTATCTTTTCACAAAGTTCACCATAGTGAACTGTTTTATTTAAATCATGTGCTTTACTTGCCTCACTCAAATCTAGGCTAAGTTCTAAGGAAATTAGAAACTTTTGACCTACACTTTTTTCCCCCTGAAAAACTCCATGAAAAGCAAAAATCTCTAAATCTTTTATAACTATTTTATCCAAATAAACCCCTACCTTCTTACAATAGCATCTGTCATAATTGCTACTCTTTTATTTTCTAAAACATCGTGAACCCTTACAAAATCGCATCCCTTAATAATTCCTAAAGCTGTTGTTGCTAAAGTTCCCTCTAATCTCTCTTTTGGTGAAAGATTTAAAGTATTTCCTATTACAGATTTTCTCGAAGTTCCAAGTAAAATTGGATATCCTAAATCCTTTAATTCTTCTAATCTATTTAAAACTTCTAAATTATCCTCATAAGTTTTTGCAAATCCAATTCCTGGATCTAAAATTATATTTTCTTTAGAGAGTCCATTTTTTAAAGCTATATCTATACTTATGTTTAAGTCCTCTTTCATAATCCTTATTATGTCATCTTTATAATCCTCATCTTCTCTATTATGCATTATACAACAAGGTATATTATATTTTCCTGCAACAACTGCCATATATGGATCTTTTTTAAATCCCCAAACATCATTTATAAGGTTCACTCCAGACTTTATAGCTTCTTCTGCAACCTTTCCCTTATAAGTATCAATTGAAAGAGGTATATCATATTTTTCTCTTATAGCTCTTATTATAGGAACTACTCTTTTTATTTCTTCTCCTTCAGATACTGGTATATGATTAGGTCTTGTTGATTCACCACCAATATCTATTATATCAACACCATCTTTTATAAGCTTTTCTACTTTTAACAATGCATTATTTACAGAATTAAATTCTCCTCCATCTGAAAAAGAGTCTGGAGTTACATTTAATATTCCCATTATTATAGTTCTTTTTCCAAGGTTAAAATCCTTTGTTCCTACTTTCATAAAAAATCCCCCTATTTAATATATTATTCTTTTGTTCTTCTTATCTTCTCCCCAATAACATTTAGAACTTGACTTGCAGGAGAAACATTTTCTAGATATCTTATCTGCTCTATAAAATACCTTATTTAAATCACTACATTGCTTATTTCTATGATTTAATATTCCATCTAAAATTATTTTTATTTCATCCTCTGAAAAATCACATTCTTTTAAAATCTCTTCACTTATGTTATAAGATGATATATTGTGAGGAGTTTTATTTTCATATTCAATCCATCTTCCTATATCATGTAAAAGACCTACTGCATAGATAATTTCTTTATTTATTCTTATTCCCTCCTCTAAACAGAGAATATAACTTATTCTTGCCATATCTAAAAAGTGGTCCATATCATGTTTGCAAAACTCTCTATTTTTTTCATAAAAATAATTTTTCTCTTAG
>CAUWNL010000113.1:0-8830 GCA_963559995.1 uncultured Sarcina sp. | reverse complement strand
ACTGCCTAAAATAAATCAACATTTTAAAATAAAATCTTAATTTATTTAAGACAGCCTCTTAAATTTATTCATCTTCCTTATTTCCGTCTACTATTACCTCTAATTCTCCAGTTGATGAATCTATAACCAATCCGTGAACTCTTATACTTTTAGGTACAAGTGGATGTTTTTTTACAACCTCTACGCTATCCCTTACTGACTCTTCAACTGAATCAAATCCATGAAGCCATTTTTTTATATTTATCCCTGAATTATATATAGTATCAATGACTTCTTCTGGTATTCCTCTATCTATAATTTTATTTATAAATAATGATGTATCTAAATTAGACATACCGCATCCCTCATGAGCTACTATAAAAACATCATCTGCGTTAAATTCATAAATTGCAACTATTATACTTCTCATAACACTGCCAAATGGATGGGCTATTGTAGCTCCTGCATCTTTTATTATTTTTGCATCACCATTTTTAATATTCATAGCTTTTGGGAGAAGATCTGTAAGTCTAGCATCCATACATGTTAAAATAACCATCTTTTTATCTGGATGTTTTGATGTTATATATTTTTCATAGCCTTTTCCTTCTACAAATTCTTTATTATATGTTAAGATTTCTTTTAATCTATTCATTATTCTAAAACTCCTTACAACATTTTAATTTATAGCTTCTATTATAACTTTAATGTATCTTCTTAATTTTAACTATACATTTTATCATATCTCATTTTAACCAAATATCTAAAAAACATATAACATATAAGAACAAATACTACATCTACATCTAAAGATACCTTTATATCAAATATCATATAACTTCCAATAGCAAGCACTACTGATATAATAATCATTATTACTGATGATTTTATACAAAATAAATTTAAATCTTTTTTTACTTTAGTTTTTATATCTTTATTTTTTATGCTTTCTATTGATTTGTGTACTTCCTTATTGTATCCAAAAAAACCTTTTAATAAGCTATTATTTTTAATTCCTAAAATACCTACAATAATTCCTGAAAACAATATTAAATTTAATACTATAATTGTTATGAAATTCAAAGTCATTTTAAACACTTCTTTCAGCTATATTCTCATAAATTCACTATTTTTTTAATATTCTTAATATTATATTAACACACAAATACAGCTATAACAATTATTTAGCATTATTTTAATTATACTTTAAATTCACTAATAAATAATTAGAATTTTGTTAATATTTAAACATAACATTGTGAAATTAATAATAATATATTGATTTTTTTTATTTACACTTACATTATTATACTTTAATATAAATTCTATAAAAATTAAGGACGTACTTAAATTTATTATCAGTTAGAGAATTAACAATATATTAAAACTAAGTTATAACACTATAAATTAAGAAATTTTAGATACCGCATTATATAAAATCAATATATTTACAGGAATTAAATTTATAAGAAGAGAAATAGCATATTTATAAAATGATACGTATAAAAATATACTGGAATAAATAAATGGAATTAAGGCTATAAGCAAATAATATATTCCTATAATAATTAAATATTTTTTCTTATTCTTTGTCTTATAAAACCATTTAGTTGCTATAAAAACCCCTATAGATGAAAATAAAATGATAAATATATCCTCTTTATATATCTTATAATTAAAGGAAACATTAGATAACTTATATATTATTATGTTGCATACAAATAATGTTATACATGTTATAACTGTAGATACTAAACACTCCTTCTTATTTTTATCTTTTGACTTTGGCATTGCTACTAAGAATGAAAAAATAAATGTTTGAATGGCTACTTCAAAAATCCCTTTTAATTTAAATTCTATAGGTATACTTTTATAAAAGTTATCTAAAGTATATAGAGAAAATTCTCTAATATTTATAAGCCCTAATACCATAATAACAAAAAAAAGTCTAATAAACCCATAACTTCTATTTATATAAGAATCTTTTATAAGAATTAAAATTCCTCCATAGGCTACTCCCTTTAATATTTCTTTTAAAATTTCTAAGAATTCACTATATGCTATTTTAGTTACATTACTTGCTTCAAATATATCATAATAAGACTTAGAAAAAATAAATGCACAAAATATAGAAACTATAAAATAGATTACGGTAATTTTTAATATAAATTTCATATTCTCATTCATAATTTTTCTCCTAAATTTAGAATATCATTTATATAATTTTACCATATTTTTACATATAGATAAATATATAATTCTATGTACTAATAATATATAGATAAACCCCTTATTTATTTTAATAAATAACTTAAAAATAGACTATTTATTAAAAATAGTCTATTTTTATTAAAATATTAGTTATTAAAATTTATATCTTATTAAACGCACTAGCTAACATAAGTTTTATTCTATTTATTTGGTTTACTTCACTAGAACCTGGATCATACTCTATGGGAACTATATTAAGTCCTTTATACTTATCTTTTAAGGCCTTTATTGTTCCTCTAGCATTAGAGTGAGCTGGTAAGCATCCAAATGGTTGCACACATATTATATTGTTAACTCCCCAATTTTTAAGCTCTATTATTTCACCAGGAAGTTTCCATCCTTCACCTGATTGATTACCTAAGGATATTATTTCACTAGCTTTTCTTGCAAGTTCACCTATTTTTTCTGATGGATAGAACAACTTACTTTTTTCTAAAGCGTCTATATATACCTTTTGATACTTTTCAATAAATTTAATTGTAAAATTCCCCTTTATACTATCTATTAATTTACCATCTAACTTTTTATAATTAAATATCTTATTATAACTAGATGATAATATTACAGATAAAAGGTCATTAGATACAACTTCAACTCCCTCATTTTCTAACATACTTACTATTTTGTTATTAGCTACAGGATTTAACTTTACAAGAAGCTCTCCAACTACTCCAACCTTTGGTTTTTGAATATTATTAAGAGGAATGCTTTCAAAGTCTTTTATTATTCCTTCTATTATGTTTTTATACTGAGTTTTTATTGGATGTTTAAAAGATTCTTTACACACATTCATCCATTTTTCATAAAGCTTCTCTGCACTTCCTTTTACTTTCTCATAAGGTCTGACTCTATACAATACTTTAGTTAAAAGGTCTCCATATATCATTCCTACTAAAGATTTTGTAAGAAATTCTAAATTTAATCCTTCTAAGGCATACTCTTTTTTAGCTCCTGCCATATTAAATGAAATTATAGGAATATCATTAAAGCCAGCATCCTTTAATCCTCTTTCCAATAGTTTTATATAGTTTGTAAATCTACATTGTCCTTCTGTTTGGGCTAAAAGTATTGTAACATTATTAGGATCGTATTTTCCTGATTTTAACGCATCTAAAATTTGCCCTATAACAACTACAGCTGGATAACAAACATCATTATTTAAATGTTTCAGTCCTTCATTTATAGCATTTTTAGAATCATCAAGAACTACTATATCATATCCATAGTTTCCCATAAGTCCTTTCATAAGTTCAAAATGAATAGGAGCAAACTGTGGAATTAATATTTTTCTGTTTTTTCCTGGATTTACAAATTTTTTCTTAGGCGTTTCTTCCTTCTTCTGTCTTATAAAATTTGTTCTTTCCCGTTCATCCATAGCAGCCTTTAATGATCTAAGTCTGATTTTAGCTGCTCCTAAATTACTTCCTTCATCTATTTTTATATTTGTATATATCTTATCTTTATTTGTTAAAATATCACTAACTTGATCTGTAGTTATAGAATCTAATCCGCACCCAAAAGAAGTTAACTGAACAAGCTCTATATCATCTCTATCTGAAATAAATGTTGATGATGTATATAATCTTGAGTGATATGCCCATTGATCAACTACATTTAATTTTTCTTTAACTTCCCCAAGATGAGATATAGAATCTTCAGTAAATACTGCCATACCTAAACTATTTATAATCTTTGGTATTCCGTGGTTTATTTCAGGATCTATATGATATGGTCTTCCACCTAATAAAATCCCTTTAACATGATTATCTTCTATATATTTTAAAGTTTCTTCACCTTTTTTTCTTATGTCTTCTTTGCAACCTTGAAGCTCTTTCCAAGATTTTTCTACAGATTTTGATATTTCACCCTTTGATAAATTGAAAACTTTAAGCTCTTGAAAAAGTCTCTTTTTAAGCTTTTCTTTATTCCTAAAAGGTAAAAATGGATTCATAAAGTTAATATTATTTTCTTTTAATGCTGTCATGTTATTTTTAATAGCTTCTCCATAAGATGTTACCACAGGACAATTAAAACAATTGTCTGAAGTTTTTATTTCTTTAATCTCATGAATTATACAAGGTAAAAATATATTTTTCACACCTTTATCTATTAAATTTTGAACATGACCATGAACAAGTTTTGCAGGATAACAAGCACTTTCTGATGCTATTGAATCTAATCCTTTTTCATAAAGTGCTTTAGAGGAATTATCCGATATTATAACTCTAAATCCTAAATCATTAAAAAATGTAAACCAAAATGGGTAGTTTTCATACATATTTAAAACCCTAGGTATTCCTATAATTCCTCTTTTAGCTTCACTTTCTTCTAAAGGTTTATATGAGAATAATTTTTTGTACTTATATTCATAAAGATTCGGAATCTTCTCTTTGCTATCCTTATTTCCTAAAGGTCTTTCACATCTATTTCCTGATATAAACCTTTTATTATTATTAAATTTATTTATTGTTAACTGACAATTGTTAGAGCATAGTCCACAGCGTGTCATATTTGTATCTATAGTTATATTTTCTATATCTAATTTAGATAAAAGAGTTGTCTTATGATCTTTTGTAAATCTCTCCCTAGCTAAAAGCGCTGCACCATAAGCTCCCATAAGCCCTGAAATACTAGGTCTTGTAACATTTCTTCCTGATAAAAGCTCAAAGCTTCTTAAAACTGCTTCGTTATAAAAAGTTCCACCTTGAACAACTATATTTTTGCCCAAATCGTCAGGATTTCTAAGCTTTATAACTTTGTATAATGTATTTTTAACTACAGAATAAGCAAGACCTGCTGATATATCTTCTACACTATAGCCCTCTCTTTGAGCTTGTTTTACTTTTGAATTCATAAACACAGTACATTTAGATCCTAAATCAACAGGTTCCTTTGCAAATAGGGCTTTATTTGCAAAATCTTCTATTTCATACCCTAAAGATTTTGAAAATGCCTGTAAGAAAGATCCACATCCAGCTGAGCATGCTTCATTTAAAGTTATGCTTTGAATTACACCATCCTTAACCCTTAAGCATTTCATATCCTGTCCACCAATGTCTAATATAAAATCAACATCCTTTGAGAAGAATTTTGCAGCCTTATAATGAGCTACTGTTTCAATCTCCCCAATATCTATTCCAAATGCTTCTTTTAAAAGAGCTTCTCCATATCCTGTAACTGCACTATTAACTATTCTAGCTTCTTTAGGCAGGTTATTATATATTTCAAGTATTATTTTTTGTGAAGTATTTACTGGGTTTCCTTCATTTCCGCCATAATATGAATAAAGAATTTCACCATTTTCATTTATTAAAGTTGCTTTAGTTGTAGTGGAACCAGCATCAATTCCAAGGTAGCAATTACCTTTAGCTTCTTTTATATCTAACTTACCAATGCTGTTTTTTTCATGTCTCGCCTTAAAATTCTTATACTCCTCTTCATCTTTAAATAAAGCTTCTAAAGTACTTGTTTTTTCACTTTGGAATTGCCCTATATTATTTAATTTATACATTATATCATCATAGCTTAAACTACTATCACCATCTGAGCTTAAAGCAGCCCCTAAAGCTACATATAACTCTGAATTCTTAGGAAATACAACTTCATCTTCTTTTAGCCCTAAGACTTCTATAAATCTATTTCTAAGCTCTGATAAAAATGTTAATGGACCACCTAAGAAAGCTACCTTTCCTTTTATAGGTCTTCCACAAGCTAATACACTTATAGTTTGAACAACTACTGCATGGAATATAGACATTGCAATATCGGCTTTTTCCGCTCCCTCATTTATTAATGGTTGCACATCTGTTTTTGCAAAAACCCCACATCTAGCGGCTATTGGATATATATGTGTATATCCCTTAGCTATCTCATTAAGCTTTGTAGCATCCATATTTAAAAGGGCTGCCATTTGATCTATAAATGCACCTGTACCACCTGCACAAGTACCATTCATTCTTTGTTCTACTCCACCATTTAGATAAGTTATTTTAGCATCTTCTCCACCAAGTTCTATTACTACATCTGCATCAGAATTATTTTCTTTAATAGCTCTTGTACTAGCTATTACCTCCTGAATAAATTCTATTCCTAAATCTTTAGCTAAAGTCATTCCTCCTGACCCTGCAATTGTACATTTTATACTACAATTCTCTATAAATGGCTTAGAATCCTTAAGACATTCTAAAAAAGCATTCCTTATATCTGCTAAATGCCTTCTATAAGTTTTATAAAGTAAATGTCCTTTTTCATCTATTATCACCATTTTTATAGTTGTAGATCCTATATCTACTCCTACTCTCACTGTCTTATCCATGATTTTAATCCCAACCCCTTTCGGAAATCATCCTATGTGTCTCTCAATAAGAGTATTTATTTTTTATTTTACAGTATAGGCTTTCTGTAAATTTATTTTTTAAATGAAGTAGCACTTTTACTAAGTTCATCCTTAAAAGCAGCTACTGCATTTGAGTATTTAATACTCTTTGGCAGTATATAAGAAAAATATCTCTTATATATATCATCTAATTCGATAATACTTATATTGTTAAATTCCGCCTCATGTTTTACAACAAAATCAGATATTAATGTTATTCCTAAATCATTTTTTACAGCTTCTTTTACAGCAAAACTACTTCCTAAAGTTATAATTCCCTTTGGAACTATTTTATTTGTGTTTAAAAACATATTTAAAGATTCACGAGTTGCAGAGCCAACCTCTCTTGTTACCCAATTTAAGTTTTGAAGACATGAGTAATTTTTGGTCTTTCTTATATATTCATACTCTTTAGGTAACATTAAGACTAAATTATCTCTTAAAAAATGCTCTTGTTCAAATTCAAAGGATGTAGGATTTCCTTCTATTAGTCCTATGTCAACTTTAAAATGTTTTACTTTTTCACATATCTTTCTAGTGTTATCTATTATAAGTTCTATTTCTACATCAGGATATTTTTTTACAAAATACCCTAAAAAAGCTGGCAAGAAATATTCTCCTATAGTATAACTTGCTCCTATTCTAAGATATCCATTAACAACATTAGAAATATTCTTAACTTCATTTTTTGTATCTTCTAATATTTTTATCATCTCTTTAGCTCTTTTATAAAGAACTTTTCCACTTTCCGTTATAACTATATTTTTCTGCTTTACTGATCTACTTATAAGTTCTGTATTAAATTGTTTTTCTAAATTTTTTATATGCACGCTTACACTTGGTTGAGATAAATGAAGAATCTCACCCGCCTTTGTAAAATTCTCATACTCTACCACTGCTACAAAAGTTTTTAATTCCTCTATCATATTATTCCTACCTTAATCTTATTTATCTTAGCTTTCGTTAATTATTAAATCTTCAAATCATATTATATATCAATTATTACAATAATACTAATTTATATTTGAATTTCTACTACTTTCAATTATTTTTTCTCATTAGTGGCGTAATTTATGAAATTTCTCATATTTTTGCTTATAAATTTATCTTTGTGAATTATTAGATAAAGACTCCTTTTTATACAGTGGTTCCTTAATCTGAAAACATTTATTTCCTTATGAAACCTTGTGTTTTCTATAGATTTTGAAGATATACATCCAATACCCAGACCATTTTTAACTGTTCTTATAATAGCTTCTGAATTTCCAAGCTCCATAGATATATTATACTTAATATGATTTTTATCCAAATAATTGTTTATAGTTTCCCGAGATCCACTTCCCTTTTCTCTTACTATAAGTTTTTCAGTTTTTAATTTACTTTCATCTATAACCTTTAACTTACTAAACCTATGTTCTTTACTACATATAAAAACTATCTCATCTTCCCACATAAGAGTTTTTACTATTTCATCACTTTTTAACTTTCCTTCAATAAAGCCAAAATCAACTTTATTATTTAAAACTAAGTTTTCAATACTTTCAGTATTTGCTATATTTAAAGATATATCTATATTTTTAAAATCATTGCAATAATTTTTCATTATTTCTGGCAAAATATATGTCCCTATAGTAGAACTTGCCCCTAAATAAATTTTTCCTTTATCTCCTTGATTAATTTCTTTTAAAATTTTATTTCCCTCTTCATAAAGATTCAGTATTCTTCTTACATAAATTAAAAATATCTCACCCTCATGAGTTAAATATAATCTTTTACCTATCCTATCAAAGAGCTTAGACCCAATTTCCTCTTCAAGTTCCTTAATAGCTTGGCTAACTGATGGTTGACTTATATATAATATTTTACTAGCTTCTGTCATACTCAGATTTTTAGCTGTTTCATAAAATATTTCTAATCTTCTAAAATTCATAATTGCACCAAACTCTCAATGTTATATTATATAATATAAATTCTTATATAATATATTTTAAAAATAAATTTACATTTATTCAACAGGTAATTAATATTTTTTTAATATTTTTAAATAAAAGAAGGATAAATTTTATACAAATTATTGTATAAAATTTATCCTTTTTTATTTCCGATCAAATATAACTAAAACTAATCTAATTTTATTAAAACTTAACACCCTTACATTTTAAGTTTTTTCTTCTACATCTTTATAATACATCTTTTAGTAGTATA
>CAUWNL010000112.1:0-9273 GCA_963559995.1 uncultured Sarcina sp. | reverse complement strand
ATTTTTGCATTTTTATTCATAAATTTAGATATTTTTCATACTAATTAGTATAAAAAATGAATTATTTTTAATTAATTGATAATTATTAAAAAAACAGAGTATAATACAGTATTCTTTATATAATTTACTTTATTATTGAATATTTAACAAATTTAATCTTTGATAGCGATAGCAAATAAAGTTAAAATATGATTGTAAAGTAAATATAAGGAGATAAAAAATTGGAAGTGAATATTTTAGAAATAAGAAATTTAAATAAAAAATTTAAAAACTTTCACTTAAAAGATATAAATATAAGCGTTCCCAAAAACTCAATAGTTGGTTTTATTGGGAAAAATGGTGCAGGGAAAAGCACTACTAGTCAAAATAAAAGTATAATGTTTTTTACCGAAAATATGAGTTTAATAAACAATGTTTTTACTATTTTATTAATGTTAATATCTAGCTTTTTAATCTTTGATAATAAAATAACTTTAGCATTATATGTTTCTTTTTCTGGTTATTTAGTTAAAGTCATATCTAATATTCAATCATTTGCAAATTTAGGAATAACTATAAAACCTATATGTGTAAGTATAGATAGAGTAACTGAATTTTTTTCTTTGGAAGATGAGTTTGCAAAAAAAGAAATCTTTTTAAATGAATCTATAAAAAGTATAGAATTTTTGGATTTAAATTTTAAATATAATTCAAATGATGAATTTTTATTTAATGATATTAATTTTGAATTATATTCTAATGATAAAATTCTATTAATGGGTGATAATGGTAGTGGGAAATCAACATTGATAAAATTACTACTTGGATTATACAAAAATTACAAAGGTAATATAATAATAAATGGATATAATTTAAGAAAAATAAATCCATTATCCTTGAGAAAAAGAATTGGTATAGTATCTCAAGACATATTTTTATTTAAGGGAACTGTATTGGAAAATATATTATATAATAACGATAATTGTAATGAAAAAGATGTAGAAAATTTAATTAATAGGCTTGGTATAAAAG
The DNA here is from genome assembly GCA_963559995.1 of uncultured Sarcina sp. Taxonomy (GTDB): domain Bacteria; phylum Bacillota; class Clostridia; order Clostridiales; family Clostridiaceae; genus Sarcina. The sequence goes on along the minus strand of CAUWNL010000112.1, from coordinate 8,262 downwards.
ATTATATAAATAATTTTAACAATGGTTTAAAAACAGAATTAATTGGAAATAATAGTGGGATTTCAGGAGGACAAAAACAAATTATTGCTTTTTTAAGAGCAATTTTAAACAAAAAAGATGTTCTAATATTAGATGAAGCTACTAGTAATTTAGATAACAAAACTAAAAATAGGATAAATTCATTACTTGAAACTAATCAATTTTGTAATATTTTGATTATTATATCACATGAAGATAGAAAATATAAATTTATAAATAAAACAATATATATTAATAAGGAGCTGAGATTATGTTAGAAATGAAAACTAGAAAATTAATATCTCCATTAATTTTAGGTGTATTAGGAATAATATTATCTTTTTCTACTCCTATTTTAGGAATTGTATTAGGAGTAGTAGGAATTATCACATCAAAAAAATCTTTAAAATATCATAAAATAACTAAAATAGCATTTATCTTAAGTTTAGTTGCTGTAGTTATTTCAATATTAATGTTTATATTTAGATTTACTAACCAATATTCTCAAGTTATGATTATGTTAAATGATAAAATAAGATAATATAATTTATATTAAATAAAGGCTAACACTTAAAGTTGTTTTAGGTTGTTAACCTTTGTTAATAATAAATTTTAAGTATTGATAAAAATAAGTTTATATTTTATATTTATTGTTAAATAAATTAAAATCGTAGTTTTAAATAAATTTTATTTTTTTGTTATTAAATAATTTACTAGTTTTTATTTCAATCAGATTTCTAGAATTCCTTAAGCTTAAAAGCTTCTTTTCTGCTATAGTATACTTATCTAAAGTTTCATATTCTTCATACGTTATTTCCTTATGTATAAAAGTCTTTAATTTTTCTATGTATATATCTTCTATATTTATTATTAGTCTTTTAAAATTTAACACGTATTCACCTCCTATTTAATAATTGGGATATAACTAGCAACCACATCTGAACTTAAGCTTATTAGATAGCCAAGTATAAATAGTATAATAGCTCTTCTAGTCATTTTTCTATATTTTTTATGTACTGCTTTTCTATAATCTAATAACTTTTCATTTTTATATTCGATTCCATTTTCATCAATTAAATCTATATATTTTTCCTCGAATTCCTTTAGAGGTAAGAAGAGAATTTCTAAAAATTCTTCTCTATCACTAATTGTTTTAGTTATTATAGAACCATCTTTCAATTTTTCTTTAATTTCTATCTTATGTATCGACCCTAGTTTCCCTTTATCAAACTCTACTACCATAAGAGCTAATTTAAATAAAAATTTTTGAACACTTGCTATTCTTCTTCACATTTCTTTTCTTCCTTTCTTAAACTCTGTATAAAGCTACTACAAATATAATTACTGCTAATACAGGAGTTAAATTAGTAAATACAATATTTTACATTATATCCCTTATTAAGTTATTATATATATTGTACTATATCCAATTATTATATAATATTTTTTATTTTTTGTCAATAATATTAAACAAAAAATAAAAAAATAAAAAATATGGAAAATATAATTGAATAAATAGATAAAAAATGATATAATAACCTCAGTCAATAAAAAAAAGAACTCATACCCCGCTAAAAGTGTAAGTTCTTTCTTATATAAGTACAAATAATAAAAGTTATTTTAAATAAACATTTAATAAATATATCTAGTAAAGAGTATATTTTGATAAAGAGTACAATTGATAACAACATATTCGCAAAAGTACGTTTTACAATAATAAATAAAAATAACTTTTTATATTCTACATTTTTAATTATAAATTGTATAATATAAAAAGTCAATTTTTATTTATTATTTGTAACTTATAAAATTTTTACAGTAGGAAGTGAGCAAATGAGTAGTTATAATATAAAACTAAAAGAAAATGAATTACAAATAATAAATTATATATCTACAAGAGAAGATAAAAGAAAAAAATTACAATCTATATATCAATATGTTATTAAACATACAACTTTGAATGGTGGTCATTTTATTATTTCAAATAAAGACTTTCATGACATGTACTCAAGATATCACTATAAAATGAAGGCTGATACTTTTAGAAAGTTTTTAGATGTACTAACTAAGTTTGGATTAATAATAAAAAAGAAATATAAGAATGTTAATGTATTCACGGTAAATAGAGGAGTTAAATTTAATCCTTCTATTTTTTTTGAGAGTGAGGTTCCAAATAATGTACTAGATAATATATCATATTCCATGCCAATTCCAAACATAGCTGAAAGTGTTGATATAACTAGTTTTCAAGTGGATAATGATTTACCTAATAACAATATAGAGTCTAAAGATAGTATTACTATTATAGATAAGGCAAATATTCAAGAAAAAACTTATAAAAAATTAACAGCTTATAAACTCGCTTGCATAAAAAATAATAAAGATACAGTTCCACCAATTGAATTAGTTCTTAACTGTATAAAAAAGTTAAAAAAACAAGGCAAGTATAGTGAAAAAATAATAAACAGAATAAGAAAGAAGTTAATGTTTAAATTAGATGTAGTTAGAATAAATATGGATAAATATTTAGATGTTGTTGTAGCTGATGCAATAGCCTTCTATGAAGTTGGTAGAGATAAAGTATCTAAAATTATAGCTACTAAAAAAGTTATTTATGATAAAGCTTATAACACTAAGAAAAACATTGCTACTTCTAATTTTGACAACTTTACACAAAGAGAATATGACTATAATGCTTTAGAAAATTATTTATTAGGTTATAGTGACTATGATGAAGAAAATGGATTTGAACTTTAGGAGGAAAATAAAAAATGAATTTTAAAAATCAATTATTTATGAGCTATCACACTAATTATAAAATAAGTGATTATGAGAAATTGGAAGATAAAGATAGAAATATGATTCTACAAGTATTAAATACACTTAATCATTTTAATTATAGTAATTTTGAAGAATTAGAAAAAGAGATGAAAACAAAGGGTATAGATAGTAAATATATAGTTAAGTATGGAGATGGATTCTTAGAAGATAAATATGTATATTTAAAAGACGGTATACCAGTTGAAATACCTTATACACTAATGAATAGAAACTTAGGAGAGCATTTATCCTTTGTTCATGGAATAATAAAAAATTGTATGGAAAAAGGTTCTAATATTAATTTATTTATGATTCCTCAATGTTTAAATTTAGATTTTTTCTTAGTTAACTATGATAAATTTAGTTTAGAGCAAAAAAGAGATATGTTTGATTACTTATATCAAAGTTTAGAAACAGATTTTCATAAATTTACACCAGAGGTGATAAAAGAGTGTTTCACATTACCTCAAAAAGATAGAGAAACGCTACAAAAATTTTGTAATAAAAATAATGAACTAATTATATATAGAGGTGAAAATGATTTATCAACGGTCTGTTGAAAGTGCTTATTCTTGGACTTTAAGTAAAAAGACAGCTAATTTTTTTGCTAATAGACTACAAACAGGAACAGGTAGAATATTGAAAGGTAAAATAAATTTAGATAATGTTATTGCTTACAGAGATGCAGGAGAAGAAGAAATTATCTGTTTATATAAAGATGTGAAATTGCTAGAGTAATATTTTTACCCTAAGCAAATTGACAAAAAACTAGAAAAAATATATAATTAAATATAAAATAAAAGAAAGGGGAGAACTTAAAGGAGAAAATTATGACAGATAAACAACTTAATATTTTTTGGATAATTACTTTAGGAATTGCCTTTGTGATAGCTATAATAGTCGTATTTAAATAAATGGAGGGATTGAAATGGGAAAAAAGTATGAATTAATCGAAAGTGATATAAAAGGATTATACAGAGTTAAAGCGTTAAAAGATTTTGGAGATGTGAGGAAGGGGGATATAGGAGGTTACGTAGAACATGCATACAACCTAAGCCACACAGGGGATTGTTGGATATATAATAATGCCAAAGTCTATGATAATGCAGAAATTCTAGGCAATGCAAAAGTTTATGATAATGCATATATTTATAATAATGCTAAGATTTATAATAATGCTAAGATTTATGACAATGCAGAAATCTTCCAATACGCAGAAGTTTTTGATAATGCTGTAATACAAGGAAACGCACTGGCTTATGGAGTTAGTATAATAGAGGAAAACGCTCTAATTTATGGAACTAGCTCTATATGTGGCAAGGCTTGTATAGGCGGAAATGCAGAAATAAAAAACGGAACGCATATTGGAAATGTTAATGAAAAATTTAAAGATATTTTATATATCCAATGCAAAAAAAGATTAATAACAGTTTATAAAGATATAAACAATATTATAAAGTGTAACATAGGTTGCCAAAGAGGGCTTACTTTAGAAGGCTTATTAAAAAGGATTGAGGAAGACGGTGGCATGACTAAACATAGAGAAGAGTATGTAAGAATCATGCAAAATGCACATTTGTTGTTAGGGTAGGTAAAGAAAATGAAAATATAGCTGTGATAAATTGGAGGGTAAAGAAGATGAGTAAGAAACAATATTTATTAGTTAAAAAACTATTGCAAATGGTTATTAGGAGGTCTAAATTATATATTAAGCGTGGTGAAGCGGACGTTCTGGATGAATTTATGTACGAAACGCATACACATCTATTAAAAACGTTAATTGAAGATAACAAGAATATAAAGAGGAGAAAAAAATGACTAGAAGTGAGATATTAACAGAAGAAGATATAAGAGAAGATTAAGAAGACGAGGAGGATTACAGATGGTAGATTGTAGAGAATGTATTTATATGAGTCCGAAAATAAAATATAATAATGACGGAAAAGTAATAGGTGAGTATGGAGTATGTGTTATTAAAGATAATCCAGAAATATTGAAAAGTTTTTATAGTGAATGTAGGGGATTTAAAGAAGATAGATTTAAAGTTAGAATGAGATTGTTTGATTTAATATATATGATACAAGATAAATATGTAATTATTACAGATAGTAAAGGAAGCTCAAGACTAATAACTAATACAGTTACAGATTATTATGGAAATGTAGTAGTAAAGAATATAACTACTTGTTGTGATGATTTACAAGGTTCTATAGTTAAAATAGATATATAAAATAATTAAAGGAGAATAAAATAATGAATAGTAAAGTATTTTATAAGTTAAACGCTAAAATGCAGGAACTAGAAGAAAAACTAGAAATTTTAGAAAATAAAATAAAAGAAACTAGAGCTGAAATGAAAAAGCTTAAAAAAAGTTCATCTGAAAGAAATGAAATGCAAATAAAGATAGAAAGTATGAGTAATAGTAAAGAATACATAGAATTAAAATCTAGTATAAAGATGTTGAACTTTTGCATAAATGTAGCTTGTTACTACTAATACACATTGATTAAAATAAGTATTTGATACTACTTGTTTTCTCAAATTTTATAAAAATAAACAAAAAAACAAGAGCGTAAGCTAATATCACTCTCTTGATAAAAAAATAACAATAAGTTTAAAAAAATAACAACGATATTATATAAGATAAGAATCGTCTAATTGTTTTACCTATCTTTTAATTATATTATAACATAAAAAAAGGGTATTTCAAGGGAAAACGATAATATTTAAGATAATATTAATAAATAATAAAAAATATTAAAGAAAATACTTGATAAAAGTTTGTTTAAAAATTATTTTTTGAATTTTTAACATATGTTTATTTATAAAAAACATATGTAGAATTAAGAGAATAGTATATTGTTAAAAGATTTTAATATTTTTTTAAATAAAAGAAAATTAATAAATAAAAAAGTAAGAGCGTATAAATTGTAATGCGTTCTTACTAAAATAAGAAAGGAAAAATAATATTATTGTACGAATTGGAATATTGTTAAAAAGTAATAGTAGTTCTCTTGTAAATTAAAAACTACTAGAATGTTAACACCATTCACAATTTTTATTATAGCATGTAAAATAGATATATCAAGAAATAAGGGAATATTTTTTAATGTAATATTGACATTAAGTAATAATAATGTTAATATAGTTGTAAAGATAGCAAAAAATAAAACTTTAGGAGATGAAAAAATGTTACATAAATTAGGAGAAGATTTTTTAAGTAATTTAGAAAAAAATAAAAAAAGTGAATGTACATTAAGAAACTATAGAAGGAATTTAATTAAATTTTTTGCTTGGTATTTAAAAAGTGAAGAAAAAATAAAGTTTATGACTCTAAATGAAATTAAAGCAATTACTTCTGAAGACATAGATAAATTTAAAGCATGGATGGAAGAAGAAAAAGGTTATAAAAGAACTTATATAAACAATATAATAGCTAGCTTAACTAGTTTTTATAAATATTTAGGGAAAATAGATATAAGTATAAAAAATGAAGCAAGAGTTTCTGGGACAATGGTAGAACATAGAAGTGAACCAGTATTTTTAGAATTTAAGGAAGCAGAGAATCTGCTTAAGGTAGTAGAAATAGAAGATAAACAAAAAACTAAAGAAATTAATTTAAGAGATAAGCTGATAATTAATTTATTTTTAAACACAGGATTAAGATGTAATGAATTATGTAATCTTAAATTTAAAAATATGGTTGAAGAAGATAATTATATAGTGTTCTTTGGTAAGGGTGGAAAAGAAAGAGGATTATACTTGAGTGATAAAGTAATGGAACTATATAAACAATGGAAAGAAATCAGATTAAGAATGACTAATGTTTGTAAAGAGTATGAAGAATATATATTTTTAAGTAGAAAAAAAACAATATTTTCTAATACACAAATAAATAGAATAATTAAAAATTTTTGTAATAAGGCAGGAATAGATAAAAAGATAAGTTCTCATAAATTAAGACATAGTTTTGCAACTATAATGTTAAAAGAAGGGAAAAGAAGTATTGAAGAAGTAGCAGATTTATTAGGACATAGCTCTACTAGAACAACTTTAAGATATACACATATTACGGATGATACTAAGAGATTAACTAGATATTCTAATCCGTTATTTAGCTGATAAAAATTATTCTTGTATACCAATATTGACAAAGAATTAAAAAATAATTATAATAAAAATATAAAAGTATGAAAAATAAATTTAATTATTTATTAAGGAGTGTATGAAAAATGATAGGAAAGATAATAGATAGAAATTTTGAATATAAGAGAGGTCAAATAATTTATTTAGATTTAGGGGTTGAGGGTATAAAAGGAAGTGAACAAAAAGGAGAGAGACCATGCGTTGTTATTCAAAATAATACAGGTAATCACTTTTCACCGAATTTAATTGTTGTACCAGTTACTAGTCAATTAACTAAAAAACCAATACCAACGCATGTTGAATTAGATAAAAATAAATATAATTTGGATAAGGATAGTATAATATTAGCAGAGCAAGTTAAAACAGTTAGTAAGGAAAGATGTAGAAATTTTTTAGGACAATTAGAAAATTCTGATATGGATAAACTTAATAAAGCCTTATCTATAAGCTTAGGTTTAATGTAATATAAATAAAAAAATAAAATATACTTATATATGGAAGTGATGAAAAAATGAAAGTGTATATAATAGACTTAAATGATAAAAATTTTAAAATAAAAAAGGCTACGTTAATTACTTCTTTAATAGAATATAATAGTAAGAAAAAAGATGAGGAAGTTGAAATTAGAGTAAATAAAGAACATATAACAAAAAAGAAAAAAGATATTTTTATATATTTAAGTAATGCAGAAATTAAAATGAAACAGATAATGAAAAAAAGTAGAGAAAGGAAATGTTTTTGGTGTGGTAAACAAATAATAGAAGAAAGAGATTTTACTATAGACCATATCATACCTCAATCTAGGTTTAATCAGCGATATAAGGCATGGAAAAGTAATAATATGGTGATAAGTTGTAAACAATGTAACAAAAAAAAGGTAAAAAATGCCAAATAAAAATATTGATATAACTTACAAATCTGAATTACTTAAGCGAAAGTCTTTAAAAAAATTATATTTAAGACAACGAAAAATATCAAACATAGTTTCTAGTAAAGAGGACAATATTATTGAATTAGCTAAAATGGATAGTCCTTATTATAATGTAAAAATGTTTTTTGTGGTAAGAAATACATAAAATACAATATATAAGATATAAAAATACATATATGACTAATAAAATGTTAATAAACTAAGTGCAAATTTACATAATATTAATAAATTATATATTGACATAATAATATTTATATTTTTAAAAAATTAGAAAAAACTATTGTTGATAAATAAATTTAATTATTATATAATATACGTAATGTAAATATAGAAGATATTTTTTATAT
>CAUWNL010000111.1:0-9366 GCA_963559995.1 uncultured Sarcina sp. | reverse complement strand
ACTTGTAATAAGCTAATCCTTTTTCATATAAATACACAATTTAATGCACATTCTCATTTTTTTAGCTTCCTATATTATCGATAAACCGATATATAAAATACTTTTTACTCTCGTCTATCTTTTAGATGAACCTATAATTTAGTTGAACTTACAGTGAGTTTGTATTTACTAAGCTACACTTTAGAATAAATAGGTTAAAAATTTTGCTTTAATATATAAAATGCCTTCTTTATATTTTATAATAAACTTATAAACTTATTTTATTTAGTAGGGAGTAAAGTTACCATGTATATTTTAAATGAGAATAATGAACTTTTAGAAAGTATTAAATATATTTTAGATAAACAAGATAAATTCATAGAAAGTAATGGATTCATTTCTATAAGTAGAAGAATTGAAGCTTTAAAATCCTTAAAAGAAGCTATAAAATATTATGAAAGAGATGTTCTAGATGCATTAAAAAAGGATTTAGGTAAATGTGATTTTGAAGGATATTCAACTGAAGTTGGTTTTATATATAGCTCAATAACTCATATGATTAAAAATATCAGAAAGTGGAGTAAGGTTAAAAAGGTTAGAAGTGAAGTAGCACAATGGATGGGAAAATCTCTAATTTATAAAAGCCCTTATGGAAAAGTGTTGATTATAGGTCCTTATAATTATCCTTTTCAACTTTTATTTGAACCCCTTATAGGAGCTATTGCAGGAGGAAATACCGTGGTTTTAAAGCCCTCTGAGTTTACCCCAAATGTTCAAGGAATCGTAAAAAAAATTATAAATAAGGCTTTTAAAGATATTGCAGTAGATGTTGTTACTGGGGATTATAAAGTTAATAATATCCTTTTAGATATGAATTTTGACTATATATTCTTTACTGGAAGTGTAGGGGTTGGGAAAATAGTTATGGAGAAGGCAAGTAAAAATCTTACTCCAGTAACTTTAGAGCTTGGTGGAAAATCTCCTGTTATAGTTGACGAAACTGCAAATCTTAGTCTATCTGCTAAGCGTATAATGTGGGGAAAATTAACTAATGCTGGGCAAACATGCGTAGCACCTGATTATATATTAGTTCACGAAAGTATTTATTATAATTTCTTAGAAGAATTAAAAAAGGCTACTGTAAGTTTTTTTGGCAATGATATTAAGTCAAATAATGAATTTGGGAGAATAGTTAATGAAAAACATATGAAGAGGCTTAAAAATATCTTAGATAAAGATAAGGATAATATATATTTTGGTGGAAATTTTGATATGGATGAAAGGTATATTGCACCAACTATTTTAAAAGATATTGATTTAACTAATGAATCTATGAAAGATGAAATATTTGGTCCGATTTTACCAGTTATTAAATACACAGATTTAGACAGTATAAAAACTTATCTAAAGAAGTATAAGAATCCACTAGCTCTTTATATTTTTACTGAAAATAAGAATTTTGGTGAATATATAATAAAAAATTTTTCATTTGGTGGTGGATGTATAAATGATACGATATCCCATGTTGCATCTAAATCATTACCTTTTGGTGGAGTAGGGGAATCTGGTATGGGTAGATATCACGGTAAGAAAAGTTTTGATTGTTTTACATATGAAAAGGCTATAGTTAAAAAGAACTCAAAGATTGAATTAAAATTAGTATTTCCACCATACAAAAATAGATTAGCTTTAGTAAAAAGATTTTTTATGAAATAATTGGTTTTCATGATATAATAAATTAAAAATGAGAATATATATCTTAGGGGGTAATTTTATGACTAAAACTCAAGTTTGTGCTATTACAAGCGGAATTTCATCAATTGCTATAACAGGTATTATTGGTCTAGTTATAGTTGGGTTTAAAATAAGTAATAAAAGCTTATTAGTAAAGAAATAGTTTTATTTATTTTATATATGAACTAGCTGATATAATAAAAGCTTATATGGATTTAGGTCCATATAAGCTTTACTTTAGTCTAATATATAATTTTAATATAATTAGGATCTTTATATATACTTTATTATCATTTGTAATGTATGCTAGACTATTTGTTGATGAAATAAACGTTTTAATATTAGAAGCTATTTTATTTGAATCAAAATATAGTTCACCATCTTCTGAAATAGAATCTGTTTATCAACAGCTTAGGGGATATTAACTAAAATTTAATATATTAAATCTATAAAAAATTAACAAAGATAATATAAAAGGTAACAGAAAAAATTTGTGATAGATAAAACTAAAAAAGGTAAGAAAGATTTCTTACCTCTAAATATTAAAGAATTTATTAAGTTGCTGATATAGCACCTGTTGCCATAAGATATATTGCTATAATAGCTGCTATTATAATTATTACAGCTATTAAAACTTCGTACCAGGCGCTAAATATTTTCTTTTTAGATTCTTTTCTAGCCCATATGAATAATATAAGGCCTATTGCAAAAAGGATGCAGTTTAGAAGTATATACTTAGGCCCTGCTGCATATAAAAGCCAAAGTGTATATATTACTGCTATTATAGATGCAACTATATCTTTAACTTTTCCTTTAGAACTTTCTAAGTAAACATCTCCTTTTATGGTAGTTTTAAGTGAGAATAATGCACTTAAAAAATAAGGAATTAATATAGCTGTGGATGCTATAGAATAAAGTATTTCATAACCACTGTTTGAAAAGTAAGAATATAATATAAGTATTTGAGTTATTATTGTTGTAAACCATAATGATGAAGATGGTGCATTAATCTTATTTTCTTTAGCTAAGAATTTAGGCATAACTCCATCTTTAGCTGCAACATAGGGAAGTTCTGCCGTTATTACAGTCCATCCTAAAAGAGCTCCTATTAAAGAGATTACAAGTCCTATATTTATTATTATAGCTCCCCATTTACCTACGGCAAATTGAAGAATATATGCCATAGATGGATTATTAAGTCCAGCTAAGTGCATTCTATTCATAACACCTAAAGATAGAAGTGTTATAAGTATGTATAAAATTATTGTTCCTGAAAGTCCAATTATAGTAGCTTTACCAACATCAGATAACTTTTTAGCTCTTCCTGATACAACTACAGCACCTTCAATACCAACAAAGGACCAAAGTGTTGCAAGCATTGTACTTTTTACTTGGGTAAATATACTTCCTAAACTAGAAGTTCCAAAGAACTCAAATGAGAAGTTATTAGCATGAAATAGAATTATTGCAATTACTATAAATACTATAATAGGAATTAACTTTGCAATTGTAACCACAGTGTTTACAAATACGGCTTGTTTAACTCCTTTTAAAATTAACATATTTATAATCCATATTATTATAGAACCACAAATTATTGATGGAAGATTATTTCCATTTGGATTAAATATATTAAAAAAGTATGATAACGCTCCAAATAATAATGAAACATATGCAACATCACCAAATACAGAACTTAAAAAATAAATCCATGCTGAATTAAACCCTATATATTTTCCAAAACCTTCTTTAGCATAACTATATATACCACCTGTTAGCTCTGATTTTCTATTTGAAAGCATTTGATAAACGAAAGCTAGAGCAAAAACTCCAATACCTGCTATTATCCAACCAATTATTATTGCAAAACCACCAGCGCCTTGAGTGACCTGTGATGGTAAACTAAATATAGCACCACCAACCATAGCGCCAATTATAATGCCAATAAGTCCAATAAGACCTAATTTTTTTTCATTCCCCATTAAATATCCTCCTTAGTTTAAAGCTTTTTGTTAAGTAGTAAATCTATGTGTTTCATAAAAAGTATATATATCTTTACTTTAATAATTAATAAATATGTGAGAATATAATTATGGTTAAATATTCCAATTATATTGATTAATGTTACACTTAACACAGTTATTTATAATCTATAGCACAAAATAATTATACACTTAATTTATTTTTATGCAATATATTTGTATAAAAATTCTCTTTTTATAGCATATATTTTTATTTCCAATTAATTTATCTATAAATAATGAGGCGACTTTTGCAGATACTATAAAAAGAAAGAGGTGATACTAATGCCAAAAGATAGCCAAATAGATAGCAAAGAAGTTAGAATGAAAAAATGTAACTTCCAAACATCTTTAGCAGATGAAGAGGCCAAAAATCATAATAGAACTCAAAAGAAACACTCAGTTCCAAGGGAAGGCTTTCAAAGCCAACATATAAATTAAATTATAAAGATTGTATAAAGATTAAGCTATATTAAGTTATTAGAACCTTTAATATATTAATATAAAATTTTCTTTTATACAATCTTTTTTTTATATAAAATTATGATATTTAGTCTAAAATATAAAAATATTTATTTAATAGCATCTATAGATTTTTATTTTACTAAAATATATAATTTTTTAAGAGGTAGCTAGAAGAATTTATGTTAGGAGTAATTTGACATTAAAATCTTAGATTATTTATATAGAAGAAAAGAAAGAAGATTTAATATGAAAAGAAAAATTATACATGTAGATATGGATGCTTTTTTTGCATCAGTTGAGATAATGGACAATCCAAAATTAAAAGGAAAACCTATTATTGTAGGAGGAATCAAAGAAAGGGGTGTAGTTACAACATGTTCCTATGAAGCAAGACGTTATGGAATTCATTCTGCTATGGCTGGATTTGAAGCTAGAGCTCTTTGTCCACATGGAGTATTTTTACCAGTTAGAATTTCACGTTATAGGGAAGTTTCAAATGAGATATTTGAAATTCTTTATGAAATAACAGATCAAGTTGAAGTTGCATCTATAGATGAAGCTTATTTAGACATCACGAATTTAAGTGAAAGTGCCTTAAGTGTAGGAAAGAGAATAAAATTTCTAGTTAAAAAGAAATTTGGTCTTATTATATCTGTAGGAATTTCCTATAATAAATTTCTAGCTAAATTAGCCTCAGGATGGGATAAACCAGATGGACTTAAAGAAATAAAGGAAGGGGAGGTTAGAACTTTATTAGAGCCATTAAAACTTAATAAAATATTTGGACTTGGAAAACAATCTATAAAAAAATTAAATAACATAGGTATATATAAAGTAAAAGACTTATACGCTCTAGATAAAGAATTTTTTATAGATTATTTTGGTAAAAATGGGTCTAATATTTATCATAGGATACGAGGGATTGACAATAGAGAAGTAGTAATAACAAGAGAACGGAAATCTATAGGCAAAGAAATCACTTTAAAGTTAGATACAAGAGATAAGTGTATTTTAAAATTCCATTTAAAAAAATTTTCAAATGATATATATAATAATTTAAAAAAGCAGAAAGTAGAAGGGAGAACATTAACATTAAAAATTAAGAATAAAGACTTCAAAAGTAGTACACGTAGTAAAACATTTAATCATTATTTAAACAACGAAAAAGAAATTTATATAGAAGGATGTAAAATATTAGACTCTATAGAAGATTTAGAAGATTTAAGACTCATAGGTTTAACTCTTAGTAATTTAAGATATATGGAAAAAGTAGCTGATGTAGTAATTGAACAAATAAGTTTATTTTAAATTAGTTAAAATAAAAAATAACTATCTATTTAATTGATATACAAAACGTAATACTATTAAAGTATTACGTTTTGTAATACATATTTATTTTTGATTATTTTAAAACCAGGCGCTATTTTTTAAAATAATCTATCAAATTTATGCTACAATAAAAATTTTATATTTATTGTATAAGTTATAATATAAGATAATAAATTTCAACGTAAGTAAAAAACTTAGAATAACACATTTGAATTGAGTTTAAAATCTAATTTTTCTCAAAACTCAGATGTAAGATATTTGAAAAATTAGATATATCACTTATAATAATCTTAATATTTTTGCTTATGTTTAATTTCAACTCAGAACTAGAAAAAATATACGCTTTCCGAAGTTATGAGTTGATAAAATTTGATTAAAAAACTACTCCAGATTTCAAAATAATATTTGCATATGGTGTTTGCTCACCTGTTCTTATAACAGCTTTACATCCCTTTAATCTTTCCTTTAATTCTTTATGAGATATAAAAGTTATCTTAACTTTCCCTATAACTTTTTTATATCATCAAAAAGTTATAGGCTAATTTTTTTAGTCTCAACTGCAATTAGAACTTCTTCTATCTGAAGTTCTAAAAGAACAGCTTTTAATGTATCAATAAATGTTGGTAAATTTTTCGTTAATGCTAAATCAATTCTTTGAACATCCATTGGTATAGGTAGCCCATAATCTCCTATAGCCAAAGAATCAGTATGACCCATTTGTGATATTACTGTCCCTATTTCGCTGTTTAGTAATTGTGTCTTTCTCATAATATTTACTCCTCTCCATATATATTTATTATTTCTTTTAGTGTTGGTATTGAAGGTTGAGCCCCTTCTCTTTGAACTGCTACTGAAGAAACTTTATTACCAAATTTAATTGCTTTTATCAAACTTTCAAAGCTTAAATCATCCACATCGAGTTTAGAACTTAATCCACCTATAAAACTATCACCTGCTGCTGTAGTATCAACTGCATTAACCTTAAACGCTTCCACTAGCTTTGCTCTTTTATGAGATATTAACGCAGCGCCTTTTTCCCCTAATGTTATAATTACGAATTTTATCCCCAATTTTAATAATTTCTCACCAGCTACTTTAGCATCTTCAAAACTATTTACTCGTATTCCTGTTAAAAGTTCTGCTTCTGTTTCATTAGGAATAATTATATCTGTAACCTCTAACAATTCCCTTTTTATTTCTTTTGCAGGAGCTGGATTTAATATAGTTATTTTTCCATTTTCCTTAGCTATATTAAATACTTTAATAGTAATATCCTCTGGTGTTTCAAATTGCGAAATCAATATATCGCTATTTTCTATCTCTTGTCTTGATTTTTCTATATCATTTTCATTTATATTCATATTTGAACCTGAAATAACTACTATTGAATTATTACTATTTTCATCAACTGTTATTATAGCCATACCAGTTGGAGTCTTTTCATCTTCAAATATTAAATAAGTATTTATCTTATCTTTCTCTAATAAATTCTTTAAAATTTTTCCATTATCATCTAAACCTATCTTTCCTATAAAGGAAACATTACTTCCACATCTCTTAGCTGCTACAGCTTGATTTGCACCTTTTCCTCCAGCTATTTTTTCAAAAGATTTAGAAAGTATTGTTTCTCCAATCCTTGGAATTTTTTGAACTTTTATAACAAAATCCATATTAATACTACCTAAAACACATACTTTATTCATATTTCCTCCTATTCTATTTACTCTATAAAATTTAAGTAAACTATATATAATAATATACCTCACAAAACTTTTATAAAGAATCAACACTAACTTAAAATATATTTTATACTAAAAAACACTAAGCTAATAAGCTTAGTGTTTCCTTAATAACCATATTATCTTAAAGCATTTTTATATATTTCAACAGCTAAGTATGTTTCTTTAGTTACACTAATAACTTTACCATCCATCATTACGTGATATAAAATTTCCTCTTCATCATTATTACGTTTACATGAAATTTCAATATAATCAGCATTTGCTTCATAAGGTAATTCATATATTTCTCCGTTTATATCTTTAAAAGTAAACCCCATAATTATTTATTCCCCTCTCACTATTTTATTATATTTATATTATAATCTAAAAAGTAAATGTTTTCAAATATATTTTATAAAAATAATAAATTTATTAATAGTATATTATTTATACATAAACATTTGAATTCATTTCAGGAAACGTTTAAAATATAATTAGAGGTGATTATAATGATAAGAGTATTTGAAAATTATATAAGTGATCCATATAATGAAATTAGTGATATCAATAGTCCAGCTTTTCATTTTAATTTATTAAATTTACTTATTAACTATTACTTAAATAATGATTTTAAGGATATCGATAAATTAAAAAGAAAAATAAACCTTTTAAAAGAGAATATAAATTATAAGTTTAAGATAAGCTCAAATTTTAATTCTGTTGTAAAAAATGTTCTAGATGAAAAAATCGAACTTATTGAGAAACAACTTTTCTTAAACAAAAATATTAAGGAAACTGAATATTTAATTGAAGATATTTATGATATACTTATCCATGGATATGACTATAGAAATGATCCTTACGGTTACATATATAAAATAGGTGTAGTTGCGCCAACTATAGGTCTACCTTTTGAAAAATATCCTAATGACTTTAAGTTTTATGATAAAATTCATGAACTAAAATCTATGTACCTTATTTTAAAAGTACTTTTAAATATAAAATTTAAGGAATTTAACGATTATCAAAGTATCTTTGAAAAAATATTATAACTAGAATTTTAAAAGCGCCATATAAAGTTTAATATGGTGCTTTTAAATTATCATTTCTTAAGGTGTTTATTTAAAAACTCTATTATTATATTTATAATCTCTGGTTGTACCCAATGAGTTCCTCCATGTTCTGCTCCCTCTACTACGTAACGAATTGATTCAATACCTTCTTTAATTAATGCATCGTGAAAAATTTTTGTTTGATATGGTGATACTAAGCTATCTTTAGAACCATGCATAAGTAAAAATGGTGTAGAATTTTTACTTATGTAAGTTATAGGATTTGCTTTATCTGCTTTTTCTAAATCATCATTAATTCCAAGCCCTAACTGTCTAGTTCTTATAGGTATACCATGAACCCATAAAGCTTCTGGTGCTGCTGGTGATTTATGGGCTTTTTGATCTATCTCAGAATAGCCATATCCTATTGAAGTTAAATCTGATAATCCATAAATATCAATAGAGGCTTTAACATCACTTTTTTCATTTAAGTAATCACCTCTATCAAACTCTTCTACTCCATTTGTAACTCCTACTAAAGCTGCTAAATATCCTCCTGCTGAGTTTCCCATTACAGCTATATTTTCTTTATCTATATTAAATCTTTTAGCATGTGCTCTTAAATAACGTATAGCTGATTTTACATCTTGTAAAGGTTCTGGAAATACACAGTCTGGAATAGTTCTATATTCTATACTGGCAACTATATATCCACTTTCTGCAATTTTTAATTTTTGTTGAATATAAGCATCCTTGTTAGAGCTAACAAATCCACCTCCTGGAATAAAAACTAAAGCTGGTAGTGGTTTTTCGCTTTGTGGCTTTAATATATCCATCTTTAAACATGCATTAGCATATCCTCTTGTATATTGAGAAAATACTATATCTGTAGTTAAATTGACTAATGGTTTTTTAAAATCTAATTTTAATATGTTATCCATAATAAACATCCTTTCTTATTTTACTATTCATTTACATTATATCAAATCTACCAAAAATAAAAAAACTATACTTCTTCTTTCTAATAGACAATTAATATATAATATAAATATGTTAACTAATATT
>CAUWNL010000110.1:0-9525 GCA_963559995.1 uncultured Sarcina sp. | reverse complement strand
ATGTAACATGTTTTCAAATTGTATAGGAAGAACTATAACTTTTAATGCTGTAATTCCGGTTGGTAAAAATAGAATGTTTGAGAGGGTTGATGATGAAGTAAAACCTTTTAAAACTTTATATTTGCTACATGGAATTTTAAATAACCATATGACTTATTTAACAAGGTCTAGAATTCAAGAATTAGCTGAAGAACATAATCTAGCTGTAATAATGCCATCTGGTGAATATAGCTTTTATGTGGATAATCCAAATGGATGTAATTTTGGGCAGTTTATAGGTGAGGAACTTATTGAAGAAACAAGAAAAATGTTTAACCTTTCAAAAAGACGTGAAGATACGTTTATAGGAGGTTTATCTATGGGAGGCTATGGAGCTTTAAGAAATGGATTTAAATACAATAAAGTATTTAGTAAAATAGGTGCTATGTCATCAGCAGCAATTTTATGGGATATTATAAATACAACTGACCATAGTATTATACCTCCTGTTGGTAGAGGATTTTATGAAAATATTTTTGGGAATTTAGATAAGTTAGATGGTAGCGATAAGGATTTAAAGGCACTAGTGCTTAACTTAAAAGAGAAAAAAGAGATAATTCCTGAAATATTTATGGCTTGCGGAACAGAAGATTTTCTCCTTGAAAATAATAGAAAATTTGTAAACTTCTTAAAGAAAGAGGGGATAGAATTCATATACAATGAAAGTGCTGGAGGTCATGAGTGGGTTTTCTGGAATGAATACCTAGAGAAAATTATAAAATGGCTTTTATAATATAAATTAATATAGGGTTTTAAGCATTGAGCATCATATATTAAGAGAGGGCATGTATATCCTTAGTATATGATGCTTTTTATTGGTTTTAATATTTAGCTGACAATAAATTATGGTAAACAGTGGTTTAAAATATAGGTAAATCTTTAGAAATTCTTTAGATTTACCTATATTTTTTATTTATTATTAACAGTTATTATATATATAAATTATTTGGTAAAAGGAGTGAGTGGGAGATGAAGAGAACATGAGATATTTATTAAATTTCATAACATCAATATCTTTAGTTACTATTTTAAACTTTATTTTAATGAGAAAAAGCAAAGAGGTAAATAAAAGAATTAGTTGGCTACATTATTTTTTAGCATATATGTTTTTATTATATCTATTAGTTTCTTTGACATTAATTGTTGGATTTCCATCTTTACACCAGTGGGCAAGGTTAGTTAAGTATAATCAACTAATATTTAATGCTAATATAATATTTTTCATCCCTTTTGGATTTCTGTTGCCAGCTTTAAGGGGAAAATATAATAGCCTAAGAAAAACAATATTTTCAGCTTTAGCTTTTTTTTAATTATTGAGTTTAGGCAATTATTTATTAAGTTTCGTGCAACAGATATTGATGATTTAGTCATGAATGTACTTAGTGGGATTTTAGGATGGATGATTTATAAACTTTGGAGAAAAATTTTTAATAGTCTTTCAAAGAAAACACCAGTTATTAAGTCACATAAAGGTAACGTTGTTTTTAAATTAGAGCCTTATTTACACATTGTTATAGCCTTTGTATGTACTTTTTTTAGTACATAATAGTAGAATTATCTATTTTAAACCCATATAAATATGATATTATGTATTATTATGTAATAAAAAGAAATTAAATCAATTTAGAATGATAATATGGGGGATTAAATGAATAATTATAGTGTTTTAGTAGTTGAAGATGAAAAAGATATAGCAATAGCCTTAGAAGCTTATCTTTTAAATCAAGGATATAATGTTTTTCTTGCTGAAAATGGTATTGAAGGCCTTAAGGCTGTTAAAGAAAATGAAATACATTTAGCTATTGTCGATGTTATGATGCCTAAAATGGATGGAATAACTTTTACAATGAAGCTTAGAGAAGAGTATTATTTTCCTGTTATAATGCTATCTGCAAAGTCTGAAGATATTGATAAAATAATGGGACTTAATATAGGTGCTGATGATTATATAACTAAGCCTTTTAAGCCTTTAGAACTTTTAGCTAGAGTAAATTCTCAGCTAAGAAGGTATTCTAGATTTTTAAATATGGTAGAGAAAAATCAAAAGAGTTCTAAGATATATGTAGTAGGTGGCTTAGAAATTAATGAAGAAACTAAAGAGGTTATTTTAGATGGAGTTAATATAAAGGTAACACCAAGTGAATTTAAGATATTGTTACTTTTGATGAAAAATATGGGAAGAGTTTTTTCTTCAGATGAAATTTACGAGAGAGTTTGGAAAGAGAGAGCTGTTAATACAGATACTATAATGGTCCACATAAGAAATATAAGAGAGAAAATTGAAATAAATCCTAAAAATCCAAAATATTTAAAGGTGGTATGGGGAATTGGATACAAAATTGAGAAACAATAATAGGAAATCAGATAAAAACATTTATTTTATTACATTAGGAATAATTTTAATTTTTTATATGGGAGTAGGCTTATTTTATAAACCTATAAAAACAATAGCATGTGAAAAAATTAATAATTACAATGAATTATATTTAAAGGTGGTATGGGGTCTTGGAAACTAGAGTAAAAGACAATAATATAAAAAATAAAGAAAAATTAATAGTAAATTTAATAGTTCTAGTATTACTGGTTATTATATCTATCGGAATATGTTTATCATATGGGTTTATAGAAAAGATAGCAATAAAGGAAAGGGAAGATTTTAATCCATTTACAAGTAGTGCTTTTATAGAATCATTAAGTAATGACAATCATGCATTATATTATCAATTAGAAAATGAAAAATTAGGTGGAAATAAAAGCCCTAGTGAGATTTTATTTAGAGGTGATTTAAACTATGAGGGAGAAGGAACCTATTTAAAAGATGAGGTAGATAGGAACATCTATAGATATGAAGAGCAGCTTTCAAGTAATGCAGATAATATACAGTACTATGCCTATCAAAGGATATTTGATGAAAATAATAATGAACAGATTAATGCTATAGGTAATAAGGATGAATTAGGAAGTTTAAATAATGAAGATTTAGAAAATGAAATGTTAAAAAGATTAGAGGATGAATATGACTTCTATATAGTTATGAATTATAACTCTCAAGGAAATTTGAGTATATCAAAGATTAAAGGAGGAGATAAAGCTACAATTTATTCGGATTTTTCAAGTAATAAGAGAACATATAATGGCATAGAGTATTTATATCCTATTAAAGATACTACATTTATTTATGGAATAAAGGATAAAGAAGCAATAATACCAAATTATTATTTTTATTGGACTCACAGTTATTTTAATAATATAACAACGGTATTAGTTATTGTATCAGTTCTTATATTATTTATATCTCTTGTAGCTCCATATAAATTTACAAAAAAATTAATAGGATTTAAATCAATAGTTAAAATTCCTTTTGAAATATTATTAATAGGATTTATGTGCTTAATGATTGGGTTTTATATACTAGGAAGTCAATTAGCATTTGAAACAATAAAAGGCACAATATTTTCTTTATTACAGGGATTTGATATAAGTAAAGGTGTTGCAACTACTATAATAGGAGTAACTAATCTGTTATGGTGGATAATAGGGTTTTATATCTTATTTAATTCTATAACTTATATAAAGTTCGTATTTAATAAAGGTGTTTTAAGGTATATAAAGGAAGATACAATAATAGCTAAGTTATTTATAGTAATAAGTAATATTATAGAGAACTTTACGAGTAATATAGATATTAGAGAAAAAAATACTAAAAAGCTTATTATAGTAGTAGGTGTAAATGCTATTATTTTAAGTATAATGTCTATGTTTTGGTTCTTTGGTGTTTTTGGAATAATAATATATTCAATAATAATATTTAATTTAGCTAAAAAATATATAGATGATATAAATATTAAATACAATAAGCTTTTAAAATCAACAAATGATATAGCACAAGGTAATTTAAGCGTAGATATAAATGAAGATTTAGGGGTTTTAAATCCATTAAAGGAAGAGGTCGAGAAAATTCAAAGTGGATTTAAAAAAGCAGTGGAAAAAGAAGTGAAAAGTGAAAAAATGAAAACTGAACTTATATCTAATGTATCCCATGATTTAAAGACTCCATTAACATCTATAATTACTTATGTTGATTTATTAAAGGATGATACTTTATCAGAGGAGAAGAAAAAACAATATTTAGATACTTTAGATAGGAAATCTCAAAGCCTTCAATACCTAATAGAGGATTTATTTGAAATAAGTAAGGTAAATAGCAAAAATATAAGTTTAAATCTAAGTGATGTGGATTTGGTTTATCTTATGAAGCAAACTCTTTTAGAGTTAGATTACAAAATAAAAGAAGCAAATTTAAAAATAAAAACTAATTTTAATAAAGATAAGATTATATGCTCTTTAGATAGTCAAAGAACCTTTAGAGTTTTTGAAAATTTAATAACTAATATAACAAAATATTCTTTAGAAGGCTCTAGGGTTTATATAGAAATTTTTGAAAGCAGTGAAAATATAAAAATAACTTTAAAGAATATAGCAAAGGAAGAAATGGATTTTAATTCTAAAGATATAATAGATAGATTTGTACGAGGGGATAAATCAAGAAATGCAGAAGGAGCAGGCTTGGGTCTTGCTATAGCTAAAAGTTTTGTTGAAGTTCAAGGAGGAACTTTTGATATAGTTTTAGATGGAGATTTATTTAAGGCTATAATAAAATTTAATAAATAAAACTTAAAATAAAAACTATGTTTTAATTAAAAGTAATTAAAACATAGTTTTTACAATAAACTAATCAAATAATTTATTTTCAAGATACTTATCAATTATTTTTCTTGCAATGGTAAACTTTGGGGGAAGTTTAGGGAGGGTATTTTTATCAAACCAAGAAGCATCAGATATTTCTATACCATCAACTTTTATTTCTCCACTATCATATTCAGCTAAAAAACCAACCATTAAGGAGTTTGGAAAAGGCCATGATTGGCTATTTATGTATCGTATATTTTTAATCCTTATTCCAATTTCCTCAAAAACTTCACGTCTAACACAATCTTCTAAAGTTTCATTTAAGTCAACAAAACCAGCGACTAAGCTATACATGTTATCTTTAAATCTGGAATTATGCGCCAATAGGATTTTCCCATCTTTAATTACTGAAACTATAATTGCAGGGCAAGTCCTTGGATAATCAATAAGATTACAATTTGGACAAACTTTAGCTCTTTCATTATTTTTATGCTCTGTTTTTGAACCACATCTTCCACAAAAATTACTTTTATTATCCCAATCTAAGATTTGAAAGGCTTTTCCGGCCATAGAATAGGAAATTTCGTCTAAATAGCTGCCAGCATATCTAAGACCTATTTCTATTAAATCTTTAGGGAGAGGAAGGTCAGAATTTATTTCACCACAAAAAAATGTTGTATCACCTAAAGATCCTATAGGGTATTTTCTTTCCAAGTTATTATAGAGATTTTCTATGTCAGAAAATCTAGTATAATATAAAGCATCTTTTCCTAAACTTTTTAATAAAAGTTTGTTATTTTTAAATATAAACCATATATGAGAAGAGTCATTTTCTGTTGGGAATAATACCATAGGTTTAAATACTTTATAATTATTTTTCATAAAATTATAGCAATTTAAAGAAAAATTGCTAATGTCACCTACCTTTACTTAATATCTCATTGTATAATACATCTTAGAGGATAAAAAGTCTATAACATTAATTACAAATATTTTAAAAAATATGTTGCATATTTCAAATCATTATGGTATTCTTAGAGGGCAGGGAGATATCTCATGCATAATAAACATAAAAATTTAATGTAGATAACTAAATTTCTCCATAAGAGAGTTTGTTCATCGAAGTAAATTTTTAATATGGAGGAATTGAAATGGCAGATAAAACAATAGTATGCAAAGATTGCGGAAAAGACTTCGTTTTCACTGAAGGAGAACAAGCATTTTACAAGGAAAAAGGATTCGATAACGATCCAGTAAGATGCCCAGACTGTAGAAGAGCTAGAAAGCAACAAAGCAGAAGATAATTAATTATATGAGACCATCTATTTTAGATGGTCTCTATTTATTTTTGAACTTATTTAAGAGGCTATTAAATAGGTTCAAAAATAAATAATTAAGTGTAAAAATAGTTAAATTTTCTTTTAAGAATAATTATAATTTTATATAATAAATCTTATATAATGAATATAGGGTATAATATATGTTATAACTTTAAAAAAGATATATATAAACATAAAATTTAGGAGGAAGTTTATGATAATTTTTGCGCATAGAGGGGAAAGTGGCCTTTATCCTGAAAATACAATTTTAGCCTTTGAGGAGGCATTAAAATCAGGGGTAAATGGTATTGAGTTAGACGTACATAAAACTAAAGATGGAAAACTTGCTGTTATTCATGATGAAAGTATAGATAGAACATTTTTAGGAAAAGGTTTAGTTAAAGATTATGATTTAAGGGATCTTAAAAAATTAGCTAACAGAGATGAAAAGTTTAGAGATAATATAGATTCTATAATAGGTACATTAGAAGAAGTGATACTTCTTATAAGTTTTAGAGATAATTTTACATTAAATATAGAACTTAAGACAGACATTATTCATTATGATGGCATTGAAAGAGATGTTTTACAGATGTTAGATAGTTACGATATGATTGATACAACAATAATATCTAGCTTTAATCATGAATCTCTAAAGATATGTAAAGAAATAAATAAGAATATAAGAACAGCAGCTCTTTATAGTGAGCCTATAGATGATATTGTAAATTATGCTAAAAATCTAGGGGCTTATGCTATACACCCAAGTTATAACCTTGTTAATGAAGAATTAATTAAAGGGTGTCATGAAAATAATATATTAGTAAATACATATACAGTAAATGATAAAGAAGTGATGAAGAACCTTATAGGTATAGGAATAGATGGAATAATTACAGATTATCCAAAGCTTGCATTAGATGTTTTAAATGAAGTTAAATAAAATACATTTATAATAGGAAGATTTGCTGTTAAATAAATTACTTACTAAGATTTTTTAAATTTATAATCGTTATAACTAAATGAAAAATTATGTCCTAAGTAAAAGAAGACCATTTTTTAAATTTGGTCTTCTTTTTAATTGTGGAAGAATAATAATTAAAAATTTGGGGATAATACAAGAAGGGAGTGATGAATTTGAAAAATCTAAATGTAAATATAAGAACAAAAAAAGCAAATAATGATGCAAAAAGGGGTAGAAAAGCTGGAAAAGTTCCAGGAATTATATACGGTAAAGATATAAAAAATTTATTAGTAGAAATTGGAGAATTAGAATTAAATTCTGCTATTTTAACTCAGGGAGAACATGGAACCCTTACTGTAAATGTAGATGGAGAGAATGTAAAGACATTAATTAAAGAAGTTCAAAGAGATGTTGTAACTAAAAAAATAATACATATAGATTTAGAAAAAATAGATAATAATAAGAATATAACTTCAAAAGTGCCTATACGTTTTATTGGTGAGGAGTTAGTTACTAAAAATGGAAGTATACTTCAAAAAAATAAGGATACTTTAAGTATTGAATGTAGTTCTGAAAATCTTCCAAGTTTTATTGATTTAGATGTGTCAAATGGAAGTGTTGGGACAGTATATAAGATAAGTGATGTAGAGGTAGGAGAAGAAATATCTATTTTGGATAATTTAGACTCCGTTATAGCCTCAGTAACCTTTGAACAAAAAATACCAGAAAATATTGATAAAGAAAATAAATAGTAAATTTAATTGGAAAATTCAAAAGTATGGATTTTCCAATATTTTTTAAACTAATAAGTTTAAGAAAATGTTTTCTGATACCGATTTCTTAGTAAAAAAATATAATATTTGGAAAATAAATATTTTCAAGGGCTATATTTTTGTAGTATAATGTTGTAAAAAGATATTATGTTATGAAAAGGGGAGAAAAGAACAGTGTACAGAGAAAAATATAATGAATGGATGAGTTCAGATACAATTTCAGAAGAAGTAAAAGCGGAATTAAGAGCAATAAAAGATGAAAAAGAGATAGAAGATAGATTTTATAAAGAATTAGAATTTGGGACAGGTGGATTAAGAGGCGTAATAGGCGCTGGAACTAATAGAATGAATGTTTACACTGTTGGAAAGGCTACTCAAGGATTTGCTGATTTTATAAATGAAACATATAAAAGCGAAAAATCAGTTGCAATAGCTTATGATTCAAGAAATATGTCTAAAGAGTTTGCAAAAGCTGCAGCTTTAACTCTTTGTGCAAATGGTATAAAAGTATATCTTTATGAAAGTTTAAGGCCAACACCTATGCTTTCTTTTGCAGTAAGACATTTAAACTGTAAAGCAGGTATAGTAATAACTGCATCACACAATCCTAAAGAATATAACGGATATAAAGCTTATGGAGAAGATGGATGTCAATTAACAGATAAGCCAGCTAAAGAAGTAATAGGGTATGTAAACAGAGTTGAGGATTATAGTAAAATAAAAACTATGAGAGAAGAAGAAGCTCTAGAAAAAGGTCTTTTAGTTTATATAGGGGAAGACGTAGATAAAGCGTATATTGAGTCATTAAAGTCTTTGACTATAAGAAAAGAATTAGTAAAAGATTTTGCTAAGGATTTAAAAATAGTTTATACACCAATTCATGGTTCAGGAAACATTCCAGTTAGAAGAGTTTTAAAAGAATTAGGATATGAAAATGTTCTTGTTGTTAAAGAACAAGAAATGCCAAACGGAAACTTCCCAACAGCCCCATATCCAAATCCGGAAAATCCAGATGTATTTAAAATAGCTATGGAAATGGCAAATAGCGTTAATGCAGATGTTATATTTGGAACAGATCCAGATTGTGATAGAATAGGTGTAGTTGTTAAAGATAATCAAGGTGAGTTTAAAGTATTAACTGGAAATCAAACAGGAATGCTTTTAGTTAACTACGTACTAAGTTCATTAAAAGAACTTAATAAACTTCCAAAAAACGGAGCTGTAATAAAAACAATAGTTACAACTGAATCAGTAAGAAAAATGGCAGAAGCTTATGGCGTTAAGCTTATTGATGTTTTAACTGGATTTAAATATATTGGAGAAAAGATTAGAGAGTTTGAAGAAACAGGATCTAATGAATATTTAATAGGATTTGAGGAGAGTTATGGATATTTAGTTGGAACATTTGCAAGAGATAAAGATGCAGTTGTTGCATCAATGCTTATAGCAGAAATGACTCTATACTATAAACAACAAGGAAAAACTTTATATGATGCTTTAGTAGAGATTTATGAACAATATGGATACTTTAAAGAATCTTTAGTATCAGTAGAGCTTAAAGGAAAAGAAGGTCAAGAAAAAATAGGTAGATGTTTAGATCTTTTAAGAGAAGATGAAATAACAGAAGTTAATGGAGTTAAAGTTGTTAAATATTTTGATTACAAATTAAGCAAAGAAAAAGACTTAGTGACAAACACAAATTCAGAGATAAATCTTCCAAAATCAAATGTTTTAAAATACA
>CAUWNL010000109.1:0-9525 GCA_963559995.1 uncultured Sarcina sp. | reverse complement strand
CATTTTGTTTCATATATATTAGAAGCTAAAATATAATTAGCTCCTAATTTTTCTGCTAAAACTGCCTCTTCTAAAGAATGAATAGAAACACCTACTATAAATGAATCTTTTGAATTTTGTTTTTTATACTCCATAAAATCTTTAAAAGATAACTGAATGCCATAAGCCTTTACACGTCTTGCTAAATGAATATCTGAATTTATTATTATTTTCGTATTATCTTTAATAACATTTTTTATGTTTACATAAATATTTTCTAATTCCCTCGATGATAAATCTTTTTCCCTTAGGATTATTCTTTTTAACCCTAAATGAGATAAAACCTTTAAGACTTCATAATATCTACCCTTAGACACTAAGTGTCTATTTGTTATTAAATAGAGCACTTTAAATTCTTTCCCAATCTTTAAATACAGCTTGATAGCCTAAAGACTTTATCATATTCTTTATTTCATTAGCACTTCTCTTATCACTTATTTCAAATTGTTCTTCTCCAATATCCTCTACAGCATGTCCTCCTACATTTGTTGATACTCCTGCACTTATCTTATTTGCCCCAAGAGGAATTAAGTTATCTCTAAATCCAGGTCTTTCTCTTGTAGATATATTAATTGAAGCTGTAGGGTTAAATATCTTAAAAGCTAAAAGCATCTGAACAAAATTTTTATCATTTACCTTGTTTATATCATAAAATTCTCCTTCATGAGGCCTTATTCTAGGAAGAGCATAGGCTATATTTACTCCTCTATATTTTTTCCCTATATATTTGCCATGAAGAGCTGTAAAAAATGCATCTTCTCTAAAATTACTTAACCCTAAAAGAGCCCCTAATCCTATGTTATACATTCCAGACTTTGCTCCCCGCTCTGGTGCATCTAGCCTAAATTTATAATCTTTTTTAGGACCGCTTATATGAACTTTATCATATATCTTTTCATTATAGGTTTCTTGATATATAGTAAGACTATCAACTCCTGTATCTACTAAAATTTTATATTCGTCTTGTGTTAATGCATAAATCTCTATACCTATAGAGGGAAACATTGGTTTTAGCACCCTAACACAGTCTGCTATATATGATACTGGTGTTTTAACTTTACTTTCTCCTGTTAATATTAAAATGTGTTTAAATCCTTCTTTACTTATGGCTTCTCCTTCTAGTTTCACTTCTTCTAATGTAAGCTTTTTTCTATGAATTTTATTAACTACATTATATCCACAATAAGCACAATGATTCTCACAGTAATTTGCAAGGTATAAAGGAGTATACAAATTTACTACTTTCCCAAAGTATTGAATTGATAACCTATTAGCCTTTTTAGCCATTTCCTCTAAACACTCTAATGCTTTAGGAGCTAAAAGATTTAATAAATCTTCTTCATTTAAATTTTCCTTATTTATACTTCTTAATACATCCTCTTTGGTAACATTTTCAAAATAATTATTAAAATCAAAACCTTTATAATTTTCTATAGTTTTATAAAAACTCATTATAAATTCATCCCCTATCTTAAAAATCCTGTAAGTGGTGATGATGCATTAGCCCTGTCTGAAATCTCACCAAACTTTGCAAGATAACCAAACCTTCCACCTTCAACAGCTAACTTAAAAGCTTTAGCCATTACTCTTGGATCTTTAGATGTTGCTATTGCTGTATTTACAAGACAAGCTGAAGCTCCAAGTTCCATAGCTTCCATAGCATGGGATGGTTTTCCTATTCCCGCATCAACTATAATTGGTGCATCAATTTCTTCTATCATCATCTTTATAAGCTCTTTAGTTTTTAACCCCTTATTACTTCCAATTGGTGATGCAAGGGGCATAACAGCTGCCGCTCCTGCTTCTTTCATAGCACGTCCAAAATATACATCTGGATTCATATAAGGAAGTACTATAAAACCTTCATTTGCTAATACTTCTGTAGCTTTTAATGTTTCTAAATTATCTGGCATAAGATATTTATTATCTGAAATGACCTCTACTTTTATCCAATTACCACACCCCATAGCCTTTGCAAGTCTTGCAAGCCTTATAGCCTCCTTAGCATTTCTAGCCCCTGATGTGTTTGGAAGAAGTATTGTGTCCTTTGGAATATACTCTAGTGGATTTTCTTCCTTATTATCAAGATTTACACGTCTTACAGCTAAAGTTATAACTTTAGAACCACTTTCTTTTAAAACCTCTGTTATTAGCTTATTTGAACTATATTTTCCTGTGCCTATAAATAATCTTGAGTTTAATTTAACTCCCCCAATTATTAAATCATCCATGTATTTTCTCCTTCTTTTCTACTTTATAACTTTAAATTATTAAAGATTTTTGCATAAAATTCTAACAGCTTCATTTGCCATATGATTTGCACAAATAGCTACTCTAGGTGCCATAAGCCCTGAACCTATTTTCGCCTCATTTATAAAATCACCACAAATAAAAAATTTTTCATTTATTCTTTTTGTTTTTATAATGTTAGAGTCAAAGTATCCTGCCATTCCAGACCCTGTTATTAAATACTTGTCCTTCATTTTTGTTAAAACAATATTAGCTAAACTTGCCTTACATTCTGCCTTATCAAAGGCTTCAATTATTATATCTGAATCTTTAAAAATTCCTTCTATATTGCCTTCGTCTAAATATATTTTATAAGTTTTAATATTTATAAATGGATTTATTTTAATTAAAATATCTTCTAATGCGCAAACCTTAAACTTTCCAATATCTGAAACAAAGTATTGTTGCCTATTTAAATTTGATGGTTCTACTATGTCAAAATCACATATAATAAGATTTCCAACACCAACTCTAGCTAAAGATACTGCTATATTAGACCCAAGACCTCCACACCCAGCTATTGCTACTTTTGCCTTTTTTAAAGTTTTAAAGACTCCTGGAGTATGCCTTGCCATCATTAAAGATTCAAGTTCATGTTTTTTAGGAATTTCACCTCTCTTTATTAATGTAACCTTATCATTATCCTTTAATTTAATATTAGTTTCTATTGGAAATCCATTTAAAATAATAACATCTGCTTCTTTTTTATATTTTTCCTTAACATCAAAGAGATAGGTACTCTCTTCTACATCAATTTCTAATTCATTTAAATTTATCTTTATTCTAGCCACCTCCCACAAAACTTAAAACCTCTAAAAAATCATTTTCTTTAACAGTAAAGCTATCATACTCCTCTCTTGAAATTATATTTAAGTTAACTTCAACAACTACTTTTTCTTTATTAACATTTAAATCATCTAAAATTTCAGAAATAGTTGAATTTTCTGTAAATTTATAATGTTTTCCGTTTATTTTCACTATACTCTCCCCTAAAAATCATTTAATATTTTTCTTATTTAAAACCCTATATAATAGAAGGAATTTTTTTATTTTCTACTTTTTGCTTCTCTTCTATAAAACTCACTCCCTTAAATTTATCTAATTAATATTTTAGAAAAATAAAAGGACTTGCTCTTTTAAGCAAGTCCTTTAAATTTATAACATTATCTGTAAATTGTATGTAACACATATACAAATAAAAATCACTAAATCTACTTGCTTTCCTACGCTGGTATTAACCATATCAGGTTCATAGGGTTAGACTACTATCTTCTCAGCCAAACTTTTTTTGGCACCCCTAGCAACAATTTATTATATTAACTTTGTTCTTATTATATACCTATATTTTTTCATTGTAAATGGTAAATTATACATCTATAAGATTTATTCCTACTTCATCTAAATATCTGTTTAAACTTCCTTCTATTTCTGTTACTATTATTTCAGCAGTTATAGTAATTCTACCTTCTATAAAATGCCCTCCATAGCAAATGCAATCTTGTCCACTAAAATTTATATGTAAGTGCATATATGGTTCATCATTCTTTGTAGTGATATTCCCCGTAAGGCTTGTTATTTCATAATTATCTTTAAAGATTTTCTCATTATATTTTTTAGTCTCTATATCAAAAATTCCTATTTTTGCATCAGTTACTGCACCTATTCCATTTACCATAGCTGCTTTTATATTATTTATCTTAGCAAATTCTTTAAGGCTTTCTATTATATTTTCTCCCTTTTCAAGTCTAACAACATAAATATTTTCTCTTTTTGTATATTTCATTTCTTTATCCTCCTTTTTAAGCGTAATATAATTTATCTTCTTAAAAATATTATAATACTATAATTTTTCTAAATAAAGTATTTTTAAATAGCATAAATAGTAGATAAAATTTTTATCTACTATTTAATACATTTTCTATTTAAATATTGTCTTTAAAACATTTAGTACTTCTATCTAATATACCGTTTAGGAAAGCCAAAGTTATTCCATAATTAGTTATAGGAACCCCTTGTTCTTTACAGTAATTTATTCTATTTACAACAGTTTTTCTGTTTATCATACAAGCACCACAATGTATTATTAAATCATATTTCTTTATATCTTCAGGAAAATCATGACCAATTCTATACTCAAAGTTAAGATTTCCTCCTACAAACTTATTTAAAAGCTTAGGAATTTTGACTCTTCCTATATCCTCATGAGATACATTATGAGTACAACTTTCTGATATCAAAACTTTAGATCCTTCTTTCAAGTTTCTTATAGCATTAGCACCCTCTACAAAGCTCTTAAGTTCTCCTTTATGCCTTGCAAAAAGAATTGAAAAACCAGTTAAAGGTATGTTTTCAGGAACTATTTTTGAAACTTCCTTAAAGGCTTGAGAATCTGTTACTACTAAGTCTACACTCTTTAAATCCTCTAAAGCACTAGAAAGCTCAGTATCTCGAACTACATAACTCTTTATTCCATGATCTAAACAGTCTCTTATACATTGTACTTGAGGAAGTATTATTCTTCCCTTTGGAGCTTCTGAGTCTACTGGAACTACTAAAACCACTGTTCCATTATAAGGAACTAAATCCCCAAGTATTGGGCCATCTTCCTCTTCTTCTTGTAGTCTTTTTATAAGAGCTTCTTTAATAACATCTATTCCTATATCCTTTAAAGTAGATACAAAAATACTGTCTTTAAATTCTGTCTTTAAATTATTTAAAACCTCTTCTGATACTTCATCTATTTTATTTATTACAGTTAAATAAGGAATATTATACTTTTTAAAGTTTATTCTAGCCTTTTTAAACTCTTCTCTATCTATATTGTTTCCATCAATAACATAAAGAGCTACATCAGTTCTTTTAAGAATATCTAATGTTTTTTTAACTCTTAAACTACCAAGCTCACTTTTATCATCAAATCCTGCTGTATCTATAAATAATACAGGTCCTACTGGAATAAATTCCATAGCTTTTAAAACTGGATCTGTAGTAGTTCCTGGAACATCTGATACTAGTGATATTTCTTGATTTAATATCTTATTTATTAAGGAGGATTTTCCAGCATTAGTTTTCCCATATACAGCTATATGTTTTCTATTTGCATTTGGTGTACTGTTCATATTTATCCTCCTTAGATATAATAATCTCTTCCGCCTTCTTTAAGCTTTTCTAAACTTTCTTTTATAAATTTTTTAACCTCTTCTGATTTTAGTTGTTCAGTTCTTTCTTTTATTACTTTTTCAGCTTTTTTACAAGTCTCTTCGTCACCATAGTCTAATACATATTCCATAAGAGTTAACATTGCATTTGGTTCACACATGTTTTGTATCTCACCTGACTTTGCAAGTTTCATGAATTTTTCACCAGTTCTTCCCATTCTATAACATGCTGTACAATAGCTTGGAATATATCCATCATCTAAAAGACTATTTAAAACTTCTAGAGGAGTTCTTTCATCTGAAGTTTTAAATTGAGCTTCTCCACCGCCCTTTTCTTCTCTTTCTTTATACCCACCAACACCAGTACTTGAACCTGAACTTACTTGAGTTACACCAAATTTTAATGCATCCCTTCTCATCTCCGCTGTTTCTCTTGTTGACATTATAATTCCTGTAAATGGTACAGCTATTCTTATTACTGCAACTAATTTTCTAAACATATCATCATCTACTAGATTTGGGAAACTTTCAAGATTTATTCCACCAGATGGTCTAAGTCTTGGAACTGATATAGTATGGAATCCTACACCAAATTTCTTTTCCATTTCTTCATTGTGAATCATAAGACCTAAAACTTCAAACTTAGGATCTGCAAGGCCAAATAAAACTCCAGCTCCTACATCATCTATTCCACCTTCCATTGCTCTATGGAATGCTGTTAAATGATAATTATAATCTCCCTTTAAGCAATTTGGATGCATTTTTTCATAAGTTGGTTTATGATATGATTCTTGGAATAATATATAAGTTCCAATTTCTGCTTCCTTTAATTTTCTATAGTTTTCTACAGTTGTTGCTGCTATATTTACATTAACTCTTCTTATAGTTCCATTTTCATTTTGAGTGTTATATATAGTTTTTAAACTATCAAGAACATACTCAATTGGTGCATTTACTGGATCCTCCCCAACTTCTAGAGCTAATCTTTTATGTCCCATTTTTTCTAAAAGCTTAACCTCTTCTGCAATTTCCTCTTGAGTTAATCTTCTTCTTTTAAAATCATGACATTTATGATATCCACAGTAAACGCAATTATTTACACAATAATCACTTATGTATAAAGGTGCAAAAACAACTACTCTATTTCCATATATAGATTCTTTTATCTCTCCTGCTACTTTAAATATTTCATTTAAAAGCTCTTTATCCTCAACTTGTATAAGGGCAGCTACATCTTCATGGCTTACACCCTCTTTTTTTCTAGCTTTTTCTAAAATCTTTTTGATATCTTCCTTTGCTGCTTTCTTTCCATTTTCTAAAAGTTGATATATATATTCATGATTTATAAAATTCTCCATTTTTATTCTCCTAACATTTAATATTTTCTATAATTAACCATATGTAAGTTAAGTAATAGTTAGATGAATTAATTCATCTAACCTATAACTTTTACTTTACTTCTTTTTCCCAAAGAATACTGTCACCTCTAGCTACATCCACTTCAAATCCAGCTCTTTTAATTCTATTTTCAATACACATTCTACATTCTGCTGCTTCATCACCTGTACATATCTTTCCATCATATAATGAATATTTCTCTCTTACATCAGTTGGTGAAAGATTTGGCATAACAACATTTGCTCCTGCCTGAATTCCTTTTTCTCTTCCTGTTGGATCTATTGTCCCAAGAGAAGTAG
Source organism: uncultured Sarcina sp. (assembly GCA_963559995.1). Classification (GTDB taxonomy): domain Bacteria; phylum Bacillota; class Clostridia; order Clostridiales; family Clostridiaceae; genus Sarcina. The sequence continues at coordinate 2,342 of CAUWNL010000109.1, read as the reverse complement.
TAGCTGGAAGTAATGTATCTGGAAGAAGAAGCCTTAAAAGAGCTAACATTATAACAGTTTTCTCTAAAGTTCCACTTTTCTCATTTCCTAAAGGTGTGTCTTTATGCGGTATAAAGGGTCCTATTCCACACATATGTGGATTTAATTGTTTTATATAAATTAAATCATCTACTAAACTATCATTGCCTTGACCTGGAAGTCCTACCATGAATCCTGACCCTATTTGATAACCTATTTTTCTTAAATCTTGTAAGCACCTTCTTCTATTTTCAAAACTAGCATTTGGATGAAGCATTTCATAAAGCTCTTTAGTTGCAGTTTCATGTCTTAAAAGGTATCTATCAGCTCCAGCTTTAAACATCTTTTTGTAGCTTTCATAGCTTCTCTCCCCTATAGACAATGTTATGGCGTTATTTGGAAGTTTTGATTTTATCTTAGTTATAATTTCAATCATAACTTCATCTGTAAAGAAGGGATCCTCTCCCCCTTGAAGAACAACTGTTTTATAACCTAGTTTATCTCCTAAAACTGCACAATCTATTATTTCATCTACAGTTAATCTATATCTATCTGCAATATTATTACTTTTTCTTATTCCACAATACTTACAGTCTCTTATGCAGTAATTGGTGAATTCTATAAGGCCTCTCATATAAACTTTATTTTTATAAGTACCCATTCTAACTTCATTAGCTTTTTCAACTAAATACTTTTTTGAAGTTTCATCTATATTCTCTAAAATATACAAAAGTTCTTCTCTTGTCCCATTATGCTCTTTATATAGCTTATCAATAATATCTTTTATATTCATCCTCATCTCCTCAAATTTCTTTCTTTCCTATTGCAGTTTTTACACTTACTCCAGCAATTTTCCCAAGTTTTCCTGTAAGACTGTTTATTTCATCTAATTCACCAGTAAGTATTATGGAAATAACTGTTATATCATCTCTTATTGGTATTCCCATTCTTCCCTTAATCTTACCTCTAAAATTAATAAGAATATCATTAAACTCTTCCTGACTTTTTATAGGATCTTCTAATATTGCACTTATAACAGCTATCTTCTCCATAAAACTCCTCCTTAATTAAAAAACCTAGCCTTTCTAAAAGTAAAAAAGCTAGGTTTATCTTTTATTTATATGGGAAAAATATAATTTTACACTATTATATTTAATCTCAATAAATCTTTATAAACAATCTTCTTTTATTCTTCCAGATTAGTATTTCTTTTCTGTTAGACAATAAGATTTTAATAATTATTACATTAAAATAAGAATCTCTCATAGTAATGAAAATAATTTTTGATTTTAATTTATACATTTATATTAGAATTTTTGAAATATATTGTCAATATTAAAAACCATTTTTATTTTTAATGATTGAGCTTTTTATTATAGTTTACTCTTATATTTTAAGCTCCTTTATAATTTAATATTTATTTATTATTTTTGCTTTTAGAACTTTAAATTCACTCTCATCAATAACATTTAAATCAAAAAGATTTTTAATACTTAAAAGTTCCTCTTTTAATGATGTATTATTTAACTTTAAATCTGTTTTAATGTTGTCTTTAATATTTTCATTTGAATTATTATTTAGTATATTCTTTTCTATTTTATCATTTTTTACTTCAAAGAAAGGCTTAATATCTTTTTTATCCTCTATTGTTATCGTTCTTATATCCTTTCTATTTGAAATTATTCTATCGTTATTTTTTCTTTTACATAGTATTCCAAGACCTGCACCATCTTTACATAACTCACAAGCGAAAATATTTCTTTCAATAAATCTTTCTTTAGTCAATAAAATATCCCTATCAACTATAGTATTTATTTCTTTTGCTGATAAAGATCCAGTGCTAACTCTTATACTTTGAACCCTTATTAGTGTATCTATAAATTTTTTCACCATTATTCCATTTTTTATAGATAATTTCTTGTTTTTAGAAAACTCATCCATAACATTTTTTAATAGTTCCTCTACACCTTTGCTTAATACAAAACCTTTTTCTTTTAAAGAATATCTAGCAATACCTATAAGTTGTTCTACATTATATGGTTTGAAACTAAGCCATAGGGGAAATCTTCCACTAAAATCTGAATTTCCTGCATAAAGACATCTTAACTTATCTTCATCTCCACTTAAAGCTATTATAATCTTTGTCTTATTTTCATCTATAAATTTAACTAACCCATCTAATATATATTCATTAGTTTCTTCTTCCATTAATAGATTAAAATCATTTATATATAAAACTCTTCCTAGGGCTTCTCCTAGAATTTCTTGTATCTTATGTCCTTCCTTTAACATAAGTATTATATCTCTTCCTGTTAACTCCATTA
>CAUWNL010000108.1:0-9621 GCA_963559995.1 uncultured Sarcina sp. | reverse complement strand
TAATTTATAAAATACTTCATAATAATTCCTTTAAAACTATAGGAACAGAAAAATATCCTTCTAAACTTGGAAGTCTCTTAGATGATTATGGAAATTTATCCTCTAACGGTATAGACTTAGCTATAAATGTTCTAAAAATGTTTAAAAACATTTGTAAAATAAATAATGTATCTGATATCTATGTAATTGCCACAGAAGCCATTCGTAAAGCTAAAAATAACAAAGAATTTCTTCCTATAATAGAAAGTAAAACTGGATTAAAAATAAAAGTTTTATCAGACTTTGAAGAGGCTTTTTTGGGATATCTATCAGTAAAATCAACTCTTAATATAGAAAACGCCTTAATAGTTGATATTGGAGGCTCTAGTATGGAAATATCCCTTATGAAAAACAAAGAGATAAAAGCTTTTATAAGTTTACCTCTTGGAGCTATTCCTCTTACAAAAGCCTTTGATTTTTATGAAAATATTTCTTATAATCAAAAAAGTGACCTTAAAAATTTTTTATTTAAAAACTTTAATGATATACCTTGGCTAAAGGAAGGATTAGGCTTTCCAGTTATAGGTGTTAGCAGTACCCCTAGAACTATAGGCAAAATATATAAAAAAAATACCAATTATCCTTTAGACATAACTCATAACTTTAAAATTTCTTATGAAACAATAGATTCAATGTATGAAAATATATCATCCTTAACTTTAGATGAAAGGCTAGAAGTAAAAGGATTATCTAATGAAAAAGCAGATATATTCACAGCCGCTTTAGGTGCTATTTATTATCTTATGGATTTCTGTAATTCAAATGAACTTATAATAAGTGAGTTTGGTATAAAGGAGGGTCTTTTATTTAAAGTCTTAAATAAAAAACATGAGAAAAAAATTACTCCATTAGAATTTTCACTTGATAATATAATGAGTTTGAATGGATTAAACAAGGATCATAGAGATAAAATTTTTAGTTTATCTAAATATATATATAAGGAATTAAATTATGAATTTTTTAACAATGAAATTTTATATGTTTGCTCTAGTCTTTTAGACCTTGGATTTAGTATTTCTTTAGAAAATGTTCATAAGCATTCATTTTATATGATATTAAATTCTACTCTCTACGGTTTGTCACCTAAAGAAATTTTAATGTGTGCTTATACTGTAGCCCTTAGCAAAAAAGAAGACTTTAAATTAAAATCTAAATATAAAGAAATTCTTTTAGATGATGATATTATTCTCTGTAAAAAGTTATCAACTATATTAAACCTTACAAAAAAAATTAATACCTTAGAAAATAATAAATCTTATGATACTCTTGTTGAAAGCTATGAAGATACTATCTATATAACTCTTCCTAAAAATCTACCTAATAATACTTTTATTAAAGAAACTATAGAAAATAGTATACAACCAAACTTTAATAAGTATTTTAACAAAAATATATCTATTATATAGGAGGTAAACTTTGCTTGACTTTTCCATTAAGGATGTTTTATATCTAAGTAGTGAATATTGCTCTGAAGAAACTATAAATCATCATATTAGAATTTGTAAATTTTCCCTAGCATTATTTAACTCATTAAAAAATCCTTATGATTTAACTGAAGATGAAAAATTAATTCTTATAGGTTCGTGCCTTCTTCACGACATAGGAAAATATATAGATGATAAGAACCATCATAAATACTCAAAAAATATAATTTTAGGTGATAAAAGATTTTATTATCTTTTTAAAACTCTTACAGTCCCTATATCTGTAGTAGCTTTTAGCCATAGAAAAGCCATTTCAGCTGATATAAAGATTTTAGAGAATTTTGATGAAGAATCTATATTAAAGATTATATCTATTTTAAGGGTTTGTGACTCCATTGATTATTATAAAAATGATTCTTTTGATATTCATGATATCTCAATTAATCCTTATGAAATAATAATTAATGTAAATTTTAGATATGATAAAACATTTCTTAAAATATTTAATAGTAAGAAAAGCTTATTTGAAAATACATTTAGAAAGGTTTTAACAATTAATTATAGATAAATAGACTGTATAAATCTATACAGTCTATTTGTCTAAGTTTTAAAGATCATTTAAAATAGCCTCTAATTTTTTATCTAGCTCTAAATCATCTAAAACATCTACTTCTTCACTTGCTTCTAGGATTTGTACTTCCTCACTTGTTTCTTCTTTAATATTATCTTTGTTTAAGAACTCATTTAAGTCAGTGTAACTGCTCTTTGCAAATTCTAAAAACACTTCTTCATCAACTTCTTTAAATTGTCTAGTATTTACAACAACTAAATCTCTAATCATAAGCTTTACGTCTATTTTACCTATAACCCTAACCATATTAACTTTAGTTAATGCATTTAATATTCCTGCATTCTCCTTATCGTTATATATTACAGCATTATTAGTTTTTGGTAGTGTTTGTCTTGAATCAAGAGTAGCTACTAAATAAAATTCTCCCTCTTCATCGTATAATTCTAGCGCAAGATTGTTTGTATTTAAATATCTTTCCATTGCACAAGTTAAATTTAAGCCATCCCAGGAAATTTTTTTATTAAATATTTTTACAGTAGCCATAACTTAAGCCTTCTTTCTTTCATAAATTTAATACTTATTTATGTATTATAATATTATTACATTTTAAACAGTTATATTGATGTTACATATATATTATATATGAAATTTTCACTTAGTAAATAATAAAGAGTTTTTTCTACAAAAAATAACGGACCATACCACAAATTTAAATGCAAATTATAATAACTTATAATTAATATACAGTAATATTTTGCATTTGTAAAATTCGATATGTCCGTTTAAGTTTACTATTTACTTTGTTTTAACTTTTCTAAATAAGAAACTGCACTTAAAGCTGCAACTAAACCTTCTCCTGCGCCTTTTATATATTGATATGGCTTTCCTACTATATCTCCTGCCGCAAAACATCCCTTAATATTTGTAGCCATAGTTCTATCTACTTTTATATGACCACCTTCAACTTCAAGACCTGGCATTAATTGATTTGGTGCAATACTATCTTTTAAGAAGAATACCCCATCTACACTTATTTCACTTTCATTTAGAACAAGCTTTGTAACTAGATTTTCACCAACAACCTCTACTGGTTTTTCTTTAACTACTTCTATATTATCATTTAAATGTTTTTCTCCATTATACATAGGTATGAAATAAACCTTAGATGCAAGTTCACTTACATAATTTGCCTCCTCAGCAGCCTCACTATTATATCCTATTACTGCAACTCTCTTATTTTTATAAAGGGGCGCATCACAAGTTGCACAATATCCTACACCTTTTCCCAGAAACTCTTCCTCTCCCTTTATAGGTCTTGTAAATTCAACTCCAGTAGCTAGTATTACAGTAGATGCTTCATACATTTTTTCATTAACCATTAATGCAAAATAATCCCCCATAGCATAAATATTATTTACTCTTTCTTCTGTTATTGTAATTCCCATTTTTTCTATATGCTCTGTAAAATGTTCTTTAAGCCCTTTACCATCTAAATTTGGAAGTCCAAGATAATTATTAACCTTTGGAGCTTTATTTACCTTTCCACTTAGTTCTTTTGTTCCAAAAACTATTATATTTTTATTCCTTATTTTTCCATTTATAGCTGCTGAAAGCCCCGCAGGACCACTTCCTACTATTGCAATATCATATCTCATATTAATATCCTCCTTAAATTTTCTTTATTATTTATTCACAATATTTTTCTATAGCTTCTAACTTAATTAGAAACTCATTAAACTCTTTCATATAGTGGATATATTCTTCCTGAGAAAGATTTAAAGAACAAGCTATCTTTTCTGGAATGTCACTAGCTTTCTCTCTAAGTTTTTCTCCATTTTCTGTTATAACAATATTTATTTTTCTATCATCGTTTTTATCTTTCTCCCTTTGTAAATATCCAAAAGACTCCAACTTAGTTATTATTGGAGTCAAAGTTCCAGTTTTCATTCTAAGTCTACAACTTAAATTCTTAAAATATATAGATTTATCTTGCCAAAGTACCAACATCACTAAATACTGTGGATAGGTTAAATTTATATTCTTTAATAAGGGATTGTAAAATCTAACTATACTCTTTGATGCTGAATATATTTTAAAACATAATTGATTATCTATTTGTAAATTATCTTTCATTTCCATCTCCAAAACAATCGTATAAGATTAATCTGATACGATTAATATACCACTATTATAATATGATGTCAATATCTCCATTGATATTAGTTTTTTCTTTTAAGTTTTATTATATTCATAAATATTTAATTTTTAATAACCTTATTATATTAATATATTTCACTTTATTTTTTAGATAAAAAAACACATCTTAATTTTTAAGATGTGTTTTTTTGATATATGTATTACATTTTTTCTTTTATTATATTCATGAATTCTTCTTCACTTGAAGCTTGAACTAATTCATCATTAACAAATGCAGTAAATTCATCTCCACATTGTGCTATGCAGTTAGCATCAATATTTTCTTCTCCAACTAAAGCTTTTAATTTTTCCATATCTACTCCTGAACAAGCAGGACATATTCTTATTTCCATTTTAGTTCCTCCTAAAGTTATATAATTATTATTAAGTTAATTATATATTAAGAAATAATTATTATCAAGTAATTATTTTTCAATTTAGCTATTTAATAGAAATTTTATTAAATTTCTATTGTTATTGTGCACTTTGTTGCCTTTTTTTATACATCTTCTTCCAAAGATAAAATCCGTAAATTGCCCCAACTCCATATTGAAGCCAATTTATCATTCCTGAAAAGTCACTAACTATAATTGCGCTTGTAATATTAGTTGTTTCAAAAAGGCTTTGAATAAATAATACAACACCTATGTTACAAATTATCCAGAAGTACCATTGTTCTATATATCTTAAAGATGTTAAAATCATTGCCATTACTGTTAGAACAGTTGTTAAAGAATCCATTACAGGTGATGCATCTGGTGATATAGTAACACCAAAAATTGCTGATACTATGTTTGGTAAATTAACTAAAAGAAGATAATATAATCCCCAACAAATAATTAAAGCTATTATGGTTATTATCCATTTTTTAGCTGTAAATTTCTTTATTTGAATTTCCTTATTATCTGACTTTGCTAAATTTCTCTTCCATGCAATAAGACCTGCTATTTGTATTGGAAGTAATAATATTATATTTTGAATAACTTGCCCGTATAAGGCATTTTCCCATGAAACCCAACCATATGTAACAGTATTAGTTAACAGAAATGCATAAAGTATAATTTCTGCTCTAGCTTGATATATAGAGGCTATTACCCCTGATACTGAACATATAAGTCCTATTATTCCTAAAAGAGAGAATACTGAACCCCATCCTTGCCCCATAAGAACTGGACTAATAAAAGAAAAAATACTAGCTAGTACAAATATAACTAAAAACCATCTTTGAAATGTTGATAGCGTTACCCAAAAGTTCGTATTTTTAGCTCTCTGATTACTATTTTCCATAATACGCTCCTTAAATTTATTAAATTTTATTACTAAATCATGAACAATTATATTATATTTTTATGTATGGTTCAATAGAATACTCTAAAAAAATGTATATTAAATATAACTTTTTCACTTAACATTCGCATTCTTTAAACTAATTATATATTCTTTTATTAGGTGTAAAAATACAGTAACACCTAAGAGGTCTGCACAACCTCCAGGACTTATATTTCTCTTTATAAATTCATTATTTAATTCTTTTATTTTTTTTCTTCCTAAATCCGTTTTCATTCCCCCCAATTTCATAATTTCCTTTGATATATCTTTTACATAATTTAACCCTTTCATGCCACTTCTATGTATTACTGTTGAATCATCACAAAATTGCATTATTCCAATAAGAGTATGTACAAGTCTATCATTTTCATTTAAATTCAAATTTTCTTCATATAAATTCAATGCATATTGGAAAGCTAATGGGATACCTTTCTCAACCTCTCCTCTCACTCCTTTTATTCCATAATTTAAATACAACTTTTCTCCATGAGTTAAGTTTTTCTTTTTTTCTAAATTTTTAAAATCATTTTTAGTTATATCCTTACACATATCCTTTATTGTTTCTTGAATATATCTAAAATCTTTTCCTTTATATATTACATTACTAGCTGCAGCTACACATATTCCAATTAAAAATATCATTCCCTTGTGTGTATTTACATCTTTAGTAGAAATAAACATAGCCTTTTCTGCTTCAATTCCTATCTTTTTAATTTTTTTAAATATTTCACCTAAACTTTTATCCTTCATTCCTTCATTTGCAAATAGAATTAAATATTTATTTATAGCAAAAGTACTATCTATAAATGTATAATAATCCATATCCTTATGGGAACCCATGGATACCGGAGATACAAGTCCTGGTGAAGGGAAACAGGAAACTTCATATAATATAGCCTTTGAAGCTATTGCACCTATATCTAGAGAAATTTCATCTAACCTTAATATATCTTTCATAATCTTCTCCTTTATCAATTATTTAAAAATATACAATAAGCTTAAAATATTCTTATTTTTAAGCTTATATAATATTCATCCTTGCCTAAAATATAATAAAAAGTCTTAATTCATATATTTTATTTATAAATACAATAATAACATATATTATACATATAAGTGTTTTGGGTTTATACTATAACTTGCATATTTTAATGATTTATTAAAAATATATTTAATATAATATTAACTTTTAATAGGATAGAGATTTTTATAAAATTATATAAATGTGAATTTAAGATAAATTTTAGAAAGGAGTAGCTAGAGTAATATGGAAATATGGAAAAGAAACTTACTTGTATGTTGGTTTGGAGCATTTATAACGGCAATTGGATTAAGCCAAATAGCACCCTTTTTACCAGTATATATAAGAGACCTTGGTATAACAAATGCCCATAGTATAGATATATTATCTGGTATTTGCTTTGGAATAACATTTTTAATGTCTGCTATAGTATCACCAATATGGGCTAAACTATCAGACAAGCATGGTAGAAAACCAATGCTCTTAAGAGCAAGTTTTGGAATGGGGCTTGTAATATTTTTAATGAGTTTTTCTCAAAATGTTTATGAACTTACTATTTTAAGATTACTTCAAGGAGCAGTATCTGGATATACCACAGCATGTATAACTTTAATTGCGACTCAAACTAGTAAAAAACATGTTGGCTGGGCTCTTGGTGTTTTGTCTACAGCTACAGTATCAGGCTCCCTCATTGGACCTTTAGTAGGTGGATATCTAGCTGATACTATAGGAATTAGAAATGTATTTTTTGTTATAGGAATACTTCTATTTATAACTTTTATAGCTACTATTTTATTTGTTAAAGAAGACTTTGAGTTTATTGAAACTAGTAAACTTAAATTTAAAGAAGTATGGAAAATGGTTCCTGAGCCACAAATCATTATATCATTATTTATAACAGGATTTATACTAAGAATTGCTCTTTATTCAATAGAGCCTATGATGACTCAGTACATAGGAACACTTACAACTAATACATCTAATGTAATTTTAATATCTGGAATAGCTTTTTCTGCTACTGGTCTTGGAAGTATTTTAGCAGCTCCTGCCCTTGGAAGACTTTCAGACAGAATTGGTACAAAGAAGATAATATTAATATCACTTATATTTTCAGCGATTATTTATCTTCCTCAAGCCTTTGTTAGTAACCCTATTGAACTTACAATTCTTCGTATAATCTTAGGTTTTGCAACAGCTGGAATAGTTCCTGGTATCAATTCAATGATAAAAAGAGCTACAAAAAAAGAAGTAACAGCAAGAGTCTTGGGCGTTAACATGTCATTTCAATATTTAGATACATTTTTAGGATCTATTATAGGAGGACAAATTGGTGCCTATTTTGGAATAAGGGATATATTCTTTATAACAAGCGGTCTATTAATAATAAATGCAATAATTATTTACTTAAAAGTATACAGAAAACCTATAATACTTTAATAGAATATAAATTTAATATGGATATTATTAATCTTTAATTATTTTATAATATTAATAATAAACTTCTATTTTTTAGCTGATATACTACAATTACATTATATACAAATTAAGAGGTTAACATACTTTCAACATTGAAAGCCTATTAAAAATAGCTTATAATTTAATTACATTTGTAAAAGTTATACACAAATGATACTTGTTGAATTTTTATATTAATATATTTAATTTTTGAAAGGAATTTTTTATGATAGATAATTATGAAAAAATGAACAAAACAGAACAGTTAACATTTTTAGCCGAAGTGTCTACTATGTACTATAATTTAGGAATGACACAAAGTGAAATTGCAAGCAAATTATCTAGTACTCGTTTTAAAATTGCTAAATATCTTCAAGAAGCGAGGGAGAAACAAGTAGTTGAAATATCTATAAACTATCCTAGGAAAAGAATGTTTGAGCTTGAAAAAACTATTAAAGAAAAATTTAACTTAAAAGATGCTTTAATTTTAAATACAAGTGTCATACCTTATGATGAAATAATCACTTCCCTTGGCAAAATAGGTGCTGAGTATTTAGATACACTTATTGAGGATAATCACATAGTAGGAGTTCTTTGGGGAAAAACTTTAGCTAATGTAATAAAGAGTTTAAACCCAAAGGAAAAAAGGGATATAACAGTTTTACAGATTGTAGGTTCTGCTGCTAAAGATAATCCTTTAATTGATTCTCCAGAACTTATAAGAAGAGTTGCAAATGTTTATGGGGGATCTTATAAATACCTCCATACTCCTCTTTACGTAGATAATGAATATGCTAGAGGCTATCTTCTTCAAGAACCTGTAATCCATGATACACTTTTTCTTGCAAATAAATCAGATATAATCTTATCAGGTATTGGAACTACAGAAGCAGCTTTTGCTTCAAGTCTTTGGGCTAAATATTTAGTTCATGATTTAAAACCTCAAAATGCTGTTGGTTGTATTTATGGTCACGCTTATGATATTAACGGAAAGTTAATCAATTCAGACATAAATAAAAAAGTTGTAGGTGTAGATTTGAAATCAATATTAAATGTTAAACAAAAAGTTGCAATAGCCTCTGGCAAATTAAAAGCAGAAGCAATACTTGGCGCCCTTAGGGGAGGATTTATAGATACTTTAATAACTGACGAAGATACTGCATTAAAGGTTTTATCACTTTGCGAATAATTATTATTAATAAATATAAAAATTATTATTTATACTTATTGATAAAAAATCCTCTATTTATACTTTATTTAAGTTAAATGGAGGATTTTTTAGTATACATTATATCTTCAATTTATTAATCCCTATTAACTATATCATTAAAACTTTTTATCTATCTCTATATTGAATTTATTCATTAATTTCCCATAATTCATTTTAAATTATGATTTTAAATATTACATTTTTTATTAAAAATTAATTTATATTCCTCTTATTTTTTATGTTATATTTAAACGTTTTTTCTCTGGTTTTATCTTGTTTTCTTTACTTTTTATAAAAATTATTAATATTTAATTCACTTATAGAAAACATTTACATAATATCATGAACTTTAATACTTTAACAATTGATAATTTAT
>CAUWNL010000107.1:0-9679 GCA_963559995.1 uncultured Sarcina sp. | reverse complement strand
TTTTTCTTTCAGAAAATAGTGATATTTTTGAAAGAAAAATTATATGTTACAAAAAAGAAATGTTAAAAAATATTAACAATTCTTTAAGAAGATTATATTAATTATATTAGATTGGTGTATAATAGAATTAATACTATATTTTTAAGGAGAGGATTTTATGTTTAAAATAATGCTTATAAAGGTTGGCGGTAGGTCAGAAAACGCTCCAAAGGTTCAAGAAATATTAACAGAGTATGGAAATATAATAAATACAAGACTAGGTCTTCATCAAACTCATGATAATAAAAGTACAGGTCTTATAGTTTTAAGACTAGAATTAGATGAGGAAAACGCTATAAAAGAACTTTACGGAAAATTAGATGAATTACATAATGTTACTGTTACAGTTGTAGATATTTAAAAAAGGTTACAAGCTTATTTGTTTGACAAAAGAAAAAATCTATGATAGTATAAATCCAATAAAAACATACCTTTAAGTAGATCCAGAGAGATCAGTAAGGAAGTTATATAATTGAGATTATACCTAGATTTATAGAACTAGAGATTATAACGTCTTCCTTAAGGTAGGAAGACGTTTTTTTGTATAACTTTTCTTCTTTAAATTTAACACAGAGAGGTTAAAAAGGAGTGAACAATATGTTAAAAGGAAGACATTTAATAGATCCACAAGATTTTAAAGTAGAAGAACTAGAAGAAGTTCTAGATTTAGCAAATAATATAATATCAGATCCAAGTAAGTACCAAGATTTATGCAAAGGTAAAATTTTGGCTACTCTTTTCTATGAACCAAGTACAAGGACAAGGCTTTCATTTGAAGCTGCTATGTTAAGACTTGGTGGTCAAGTAATTGGTTTTTCAGAGCCAAATTCAAGCTCAGTTTCAAAGGGAGAAAGTTTAAGTGATACAATTCAGATAGTAAGTGGTTACTCAGACATAATTGCTATAAGACATCCAAAGGAAGGTTCAGCAAAAGAAGCTTCAATAGCGTCTAGTGTACCAGTTATAAATGCAGGAGATGGTGGTAATCAACATCCAACTCAAACTTTAACAGATCTTTTAACTATAAAGAGTTTAAAAGGTAAACTACATGGAAATACAATAGCATTATGTGGAGATTTAAAGTTTGGAAGAACTGTACATTCACTTATAAAAGCCCTATCAAGATATGAAAATAATAAATTTATTTTAATATCACCTAAAGAACTTAAATTACCAGATTATATAAAGAAAGATATATTAGATAAAAACCATATAGAATATATGGAAATAGAAAGCTTAGAAGAAGGAATAAAATATAGCGATATATTATATATGACAAGAATTCAAAAGGAAAGATTTGAAGATCAAGATGAATATGAAAGACTTAAAGATGTTTATGTGTTAGATGAAGAAAAAATGAAATTAGCTAAAATGGACACAATAGTTATGCATCCACTTCCAAGAGTAAATGAGATTCATGTTAATGTAGACAGCGATGAAAGAGCATGTTACTTTAAGCAAGCACGTTTTGGAATGTATGTTAGAATGGCACTAATTGCTAAACTTTTAGGAGGTAAGTAAAATGAATTTACTTATTAAAAATGCTAATATAGTAGATTTAAGTCATAACTTTTATGGAGATTTATATATAGAAAATGGTTTAATAAAAGAAATGGGTAAAGATTTAGAGAAGAACTGTGAAACAGTAGATGCTAAAGGGTTAACGCTAATGCCTTCATTTATAGATACTCACGTTCATTTTAGAGATCCAGGCTTTACTCACAAAGAAGATATTGAAACAGGTTCAAAAGCAGCAATTAGAGGTGGATATACAACAGTTGTTTTAATGCCAAACACAAAACCTACGTGCAGTTCTTTAGAGACATTTAATTATATAATAGATAAAACTCATAAGGTTGGACTTATTGATTCATATCCTGTTGTAACTATAACAAAGGATTTAAATGGAAAAGATTTAAGTCATTTAGAAAACTTTTTTGAAAATAAAAATGTTAAAGCAATTTCAGATGATGGACGTGGGGTTAATGATTCTAAGGTTATGTTAGAGGCTATGAATATAGCAAAGAAAAATAATTGGATTGTTATGTCTCATGCTGAAAGTGAAGAGTTTTCTAAAATAGATATGAGACTTGCTGAAAATATGATGACTTCAAGGGATATAGAGCTTGCAAAATATACAGGAGCTAAACTTCATATGGCTCATGTAAGCACAATAGAAGCTATGCAGTATATAATAGAAGGAAAAAAATCAGGAGCTAACATAACTTGCGAAGTTACTCCACACCATATAGGGCTAGATAGTACAAAGAGCAATTATAGAGTAAATCCTCCTATAAGAGAAAAGGAAGATGTAAGATTTTTAATAGATGCAATAAAGAAAGGTTTCGTTGATTGTATAGGAACAGACCATGCACCACATACTGATGAGGAAAAGGCTAAAGGGTCACCTGGAATGACAGGGATAGAACTTGCATTTTCTATATGCTATACAACACTAGTTAAAAATAATGGATTAAGCTTAAATAATTTAAGTAAAGTTATGAGTTATAATCCAGGAAAGATTTTAGGTTTAAACAAGGGAAAACTTGAAATAGGTTTTAGTGGTGATTTAGTTTTAGTAGATTTAGATAAAAAGATAAAGATAGATAGAGAAAAGTTAGTATCAAAGAGTAAGAATACGCCTTTCCATGGAGAAGAAGTTTATGGAGATGTAGTTTTAACTGTAAAGAACGGAAAAGTAGTATATAAAGGTGAATTTTAGGAGGATTATAAGATGATAGCTGATAAATTATATGATAGAGTTAAGGAAAATGGAGTAGTTTGTGTAGGATTAGATACAAGCCTAGCTTATATACCAGAGGAATTTAAAGCTAAATTTACAAGTGAAGATGATATGCTTTTTAACTTCAACAAAGAAATAATAGATGCAACATTAGATGTATCAGCGTGTTTTAAGGTTCAAATAGCTTATTATGAAGCTTTAGGTTTTAAAGGACTTAATGCATATAAAGAAACTTTAAAATATTTAAGAGAAAAAGATGCAGTTATAATTGCAGATATAAAAAGAGGAGATATAGCAGCAACAGCTTCTATGTATGCTAAAGCTCACTTTGAAGGAGATTTTGAAAGTGATTTTATAACTCTTAACCCATATATGGGAATGGACAGTATAGAACCTTATCTTCCTTATGTTGAAAAAAATGATAAAGGACTATTTGTTTTAGTTAGAACATCTAACAGTGGTGCTAAAGATATAGAATATGTAGAAACTAAAGACAACAACAGGGTTTATGAAGTTGTTGGTGAAAAGGTACATGAAATGGGAAAACAATTCCTAGGTAAAAAGGGATATAGCTCAATTGGTGGGGTTATGGGATGTACTCATGTTGAAGAGGCAATAAAGATGAGAGAGAAACTAAATACAATGATGTTTTTAATTCCAGGTTATGGTGCACAAGGTGGAACAGCATCAGATGTTGCTATGTACTTAAAAGACGGAAATGGTGGAGTTGTAAACTCATCAAGAAAAATTCTTTTAGCCCATAAAGCTATGGAAGATTCTAAGCATTTTGCTGAGTGTTCAAGAAAAGAAGCAATAGCTATGAGGGATTCTATAAGAGATGCAGTGTTAAAATTAAAATAGCAAAAGATAAGGAGAGCTAAGGGATATGAATATGGATTATTTAAAATCTGAAGTTAAAGAAAACATAGAAATATGTAACGGAATTTATTCATTAAAGGTTATTCATGAAGCTATTGTTAAGCCAGGGCAATTTTATATGCTAAAACCAAGGGCAGCATTTCTTGGAAGACCAATTAGTGTATGTGAAGTTAATGGAAATGAAATAACTTTTGTATATGCTGTAGTTGGAAAAGGAACAGAGGAGTTTAAAGCTTTAAGAGAAGGGGATACTATAGAGATTGTAGGACCTCTTGGAAATGGATTTGATACGAGTAAAGATTATGGAAAAGTTGCTTTAGTTGGTGGTGGAATAGGAGTTGCACCTCTTGTTGAACTTTCAAAGATACTTAGAAAAAACAATAGCGATATAAAAATGGATTTCTATGGTGGATATAGAGATGATGTTTATTTACATGATATTTTAATAAATTATGTAGATGAAGTAAAGCTTTCTACAAATTCAGGAAAGTATGGATATAAAGGATTTGTAACGGATATTTTAGACCTTTCAAAATATGATACAGTACTATGCTGTGGTCCTTCTGTAATGATGGAAAAAGTAGTTTCTATGTGCAGGGAACAAGGTATAGATGTTTATGTATCTATGGAAAAACACATGGCTTGTGGTGTTGGAGCTTGTTTAGTTTGTACATGTAAAACAAAATCAGGAAACAAGAGAACTTGCAAAGATGGTCCAGTATTTAATGGACTAGATGTAGTAGAGTTTTAGAGTTGGAGGATAAAATATGTTAAAGGTTGATATAAACGGAGTAGAGTTTAAAAATCCAGTTATTGCAGCTTCAGGTACCTTTGGTTTTGGAAGTGAATATAATGAGTTTTATGATGTAGGAACTTTAGGTGGAATAAGTTCAAAAGGTCTTACTCTTTTAGGAAAACAAGGTAATGATGGCCTTAGAATATTTGAAACTCCACAGGGAATAATGAACTCAGTAGGTCTTCAAAATCCAGGAATAGATGCATTTATAGAAAATGAATTACCTAGGATGAAGGAGTTTGGAAATGTAGTAATTGCAAACATTGGTGGTGCTACAATTGAAGATTATGAGGAATCTGTATCTAAGATAGATAAAACAGATGTAGATATGATAGAGCTTAATATATCATGTCCTAATGTAAAATCAGGTGGAATGGCTTTTGGAATAAAAAGTGATGTAGCTTATGATGTTGTATCAAAGGTTAGAAAAGTTACAACAAAGCCATTAATGGTAAAATTATCACCTAATGCTGAAGATATAGTAGCTATGGCAAAGGCTTGTGAAAAAGCTGGTGCAGATTCAATATCTCTTATAAATACACTAAAAGCTATGGCAGTTGATATAAAGTCTAAAAAGCCAGTATTTAATAATGTAACTGCAGGACTTTCAGGTCCAGCTATAAAACCTGTAGCCCTTAGAATGGTTTATGAAGTTGCAAAATCTGTTAATGTGCCTGTAGTAGGTCTTGGTGGAATAATGACTTGGCAAGATGCCTTAGAATTTTTAATGGTAGGTGCAACAGGTATTCAAATTGGAACAGTAAACTTTGTAAATCCTAGAGCAGGAATTGAAATTGTAAAGGGATTAGAAGATTATTGTAAAAAAGAAGGATTAAAGAGTATAACTGAAATCATAGGTTGTATTAAATAAGGTGTTTACACTTGTTTAAATAGATGTATTAAAAGTAATAAAATAAATTAAAAGATATTTTGGAGGACATAAAAATGGTTATAGAAACATTAAAAGAAGTTGGAGCATTACTTGAAGGACATTTTTTATTATCATCAGGAAGACATTCAAATAGATATTGCCAATGTGCAAAACTTTTACAACACCCAGATAAAGCTGCTAAAGTTTTAGAAGTTGTAGCAGATAAAATAAGAGAAAACAACATAGAATGTGATTTAGTTGTAGGACCTGCTATGGGTGGAGTTATAGTTGCTTATGAACTTGGAAGACAACTTGGAAAGCCAGCTATATTTACTGAAAGAGTAGATGGAGAAATGACTTTAAGAAGAGGTTTTGAAATAAAGAAAGGCCAAAGAGTTATAATAACTGAAGATGTTGTAACAACAGGAAAAAGTTTTAAAGAAGCTGCTAAAGTTATAGAAGAGCAAGGTGGAGTTGTTGTAGCTGTTATTTGTATAGTTGATAGAACAGCAGGAAAGGTTACAGATTTTCCAATGTTTAGCGCAGTAAAACTTGATATAGAAAGCTATGAACCAGAAAACTGTCCTTTATGCAAAGAAGGAAAAATACCTTATATAAAACCAGGTAGCAGAAATATAAAATAATATCTTAGAAATAGATAGATTATATAAAATAGAGGTATCAATCTTAATAAAATATTAGGGGTGATACCTTTTTTATTTAGAAAGATAATGTAAAAATAAAAATACAGAAAAAACAGATGAATATAACTTGATATTAAAAACTATATATCTTTTAAAGAGAATAGCAACAATAAATGATTAAAGTAAACGTAGTTTGACTTTTAATTTTTTTGATGTTAGTATAAGATAAACATTATAAAACTTATATGTTATATAGGATATAGTTAAAGAAAGGTTAAGAAATTTTTATAGATTCTTAATATAAAGATAAATAATAAATTAACGATATATCATATAATCATATACTAAGTTTATCTAATATTGCTTGTAATTTAAAAAGGATAAATGAATATAATAATAGATTTTTTTATTCTAAATATTCAGAAAATATAGCTAATTTAAATAGAAATTAATTTTAGAGAAACTAATTCTATAAAAATATAATATCTTTACAAAAATAGGATAATATGATAATATAAAATTGAAAATGAATTTTTTTGAATTTAGAATATTTTGTTAAAAATATGACAAATTTAGGCTCTACAATATTTTAGGGAGGATTTTTTTAATGTTTAAACAATGGGAAGGGTTTAATTTAGGTAGTTGGTCAGAAGGAATAGACGTAAGAAACTTTATACAAAAGAACTACACAGCTTATGAAGGGGATAAGAGTTTCTTAGCTGGTCCAACTGAAAAAACTGAAAAAGTTTTTGATAAGGTACAAGCTTTAATAGTTGAAGAAATAAAAAAAGGTATCATAGACGTTTCAACTGATAGAGTATCAGGAATAGATAATTATGATGCAGGTTATATAGATAAAGATAATGAAATTATAGTAGGGCTTCAAACAGATGCACCTCTTAAAAGAATAGTAAATCCATTTGGTGGAATGAGAATGGTAGAAACATCTTTAAAAGAGTATGGATTTGAAATGAATGATGAAATAAGATGTCACTTTAATGCATATAGAAAAACTCACAATCAAGGTGTATTCCACGCTTATACTAAAGAAACAAGAGCTGCAAGGTCAGCAGGTCTTTTAACAGGTCTTCCTGATGCTTATGGTAGAGGTAGAATAATAGGTGACTATAGCTCTTTATGGTATAGATTATTTAATAAGTGAAAAGCAAAAAGATTATAACAATATAGAAGCTACAACAGTTGAAGAAACTATAAAACTTAGAGAAGAAGTTAGTATGCAAATAGAAGCGTTAAATGCTATAAAATCAATGGCATCAAAATATGGATATGATATATCAAATCCAGCAACTAATGCTAAAGAGGCAGTTCAATGGCTATACTTTGGATATTTAGCAGCTATAAAAGAAAACAACGGTGCTGCAATGTCTTTTGGCAGAACTTCTACTTTCTTAGATATATATATAGAAAGAGATTTAAAAAATGGAGTTTTAACTGAAGAAGGGGCACAAGAACTTATAGACCAATTAATAATGAAATTAAGACTTGTAAGACATTTAAGAACTCCAGAATATAATGATTTATTTGCAGGAGATCCAACTTGGGTAACAGAATCAATTGGAGGTATGGGAGTAAACGGGAAACCATTAGTTACTAAAAACTCATTTAGATACCTTCAAACATTAGTAAACTTAAGCCCAGCACCAGAACCAAATCTTACAGTTTTATGGTCTGATAGATTACCAAGGGGATTTAAAGATTTCTGTTCTGAAATATCAATAAAAACTGACTCAATTCAATATGAAAATGATGAGATAATGAGGCCTATGTATGGAGATGACTATGCAATAGCATGTTGTGTTTCTGCAATGCAAGTTGGAAAACAAATGCAATTTTTTGGTGCTAGAACAAACCTTGCAAAGGCACTTCTTTACACAATTAATGGTGGAAGAGATGAAAAATCAGGTAAAGTTGTAATTGAGGGATTAAAACCAATAACTGATGAAGTTTTAGATTACAGGTCATTAAGAGAAAACTACTATAAAGTTTTAGAATATGTTGCAAATCTTTATGTAGACACAATGAATGTAATTCACTTTATGCATGATAAATATGCTTATGAAGCAGGTCAAATGGCTCTTCATGATACAAAGGTAGGAAGACTTATGGCATTTGGTATAGCTGGACTTTCAGTTGTAGCTGACTCATTAAGTGCTGTAAAATATGCTAAGGTTAAGCCAGTTAGAAATGAAGAAGGTATAGCTGTTGACTTTGAAATAGAAGGAGATTTCCCTAAGTATGGAAATGATGATGATAGAGTTGATGATATAGCTGTTGAAGTTGTTAAGAAGTTCTCAAATGAGCTTAAGAAACATCCATTATACAGAAATGCAAAACACACTTTATCAATATTAACTATAACTTCAAATGTTGTTTATGGTAAAAAGACAGGTTCAACTCCAGATGGAAGAAAAGCTGGAGAAGCTTTTGCACCAGGAGCTAACCCAATGCATGGAAGAGATAATAGCGGAGCACTAGCAAGCTTAAATTCTGTTGCAAAAATTCCATATGCTGAAGTTTGTGAAGATGGAGTATCTAACACATTCTCAATAGTTCCAGATGCTTTAGGAAAGAGCGAAGAAGAAAGAGTTTCTAACCTTTCATCACTTTTAGATGGATACTTTAAACAAGGAGCGCATCACTTAAATGTTAATGTATTTAACAGAGAAACTTTAATGGATGCTATGGAAAACCCTGAAAACTACCCAACTTTAACAATTAGAGTTTCAGGATATGCTGTTAATTTTACAAGACTTACAAGAAACCAACAATTAGAAGTTATAAGCAGAACATTGCATACTTCAAGATAATTTAAGCTAGGTTATAAATAATAGATTGATGTAAAAATAAAAGGGCTGTGTTAAAGGCTTAAATAATATTTAAATTTATGATAAGGTAGGTTTAAAGATTGTTTGGGGGTTTATACAGCCCTTAATTTATAAAAGGGTGCTTTATAACTATATTAGTTTTAGAAAAATTTTTATGACTAAAGGAGAAAAACATGATAAAGGGAAAAATTCATTCAATAGAGACTATGGGACTTGTAGATGGTCCTGGAATAAGATTTGTAGTATTTATGCAAGGATGCAATATAAGATGTGCATATTGTCATAATCCTGATACTTGGGTTAAGGAAGATGGACAAGAGTATACTCCTTATGAACTTGTAGAAAGAATAAAAAAATATAGACCATACTTTGAACCATCAGGTGGTGGAGTAACTTTTTCAGGGGGAGAACCTCTTCTTCAAGATGAATTTTTAATTGAAGTATTAAAGCTTTGTAAAGAATCTGGAATTCATACGACTATAGATACAGCAGGAGTTGGAAATGGAAACTACGAAGAAATTTTAAAATATACAGACCTTGTTTTATTTGATATAAAGCATATAGATGATAAAGAATATGAGGATTTAGTTAAGCATTCTATAGATGAATCATTAAAGTTTTTAAAAGCTGTTCAAGAAACAAACACTAAAATGTGGATTCGCCATGTTATAGTTCCAGGGCTTACAGACAGCAAAGAGCATTTGATTGAAGTTAAGAGATTTATAGGTACTTTAAAAAATGTTGAAAAGGTAGAACTTTTACCATACCATGTTTTAGGATGTAATAAGTATGATGTTATGGGAATGAAGTATAGGTTAGAAGGATTAGAGCCTATGGATAAGGAAAAATTAAAAGAAATGG
>CAUWNL010000106.1:0-9707 GCA_963559995.1 uncultured Sarcina sp. | reverse complement strand
AAACTAATATATCCAAAAATTATTTAAAGTTTACACAATTCTATTGACATAACCGCTATTTGCATAGTAAGTCTTCTTCCATTATAAGGATTTATATTCCAAAATATAAATCCTTGTTCACTAATAAAAATATTACCATGGCATATCCCATTTCTAAAATCATTTATAAAATCTTTTACTGTGATATTTTTATAATTTAAACTTGCAGGATATTTTATTTTTTTTCTGTCACAATCGTTTTTAACTTCACATTTAATTTCATATTCTTTCATTATATCATTAGTTTTATTATCTAAAATATCATATAATCCAAATTTAATTGCAATATTTTTACTAAGTTTTTGTTCTGATAATTTATTGTAAAATTCTTCTTTCGCTAAAACTATAGATATAAGTAAAGATGATAAATATTGATATTGATTTAAGAAACTAAATCTTTCTGTTCCAATCCAAGGATTACCCTTTCTTTTTCTTAATTTTTCAAATAAATCTTCTAAAGTTATATTTTTACTTTCTTTCGTATGTTCATTTACTATGCCTAAAAAATCATTCGTTGTTCTAATTATTGTAATAGCACTATTTAAATCCATTATAACTCACCCTCTAAACAAAATATATAATTCGCCTTAACTTATTAATAACTAAAGTATATTTTTATTTTTGTTATATATCTTTTCTAATTTTTATATTATAGAGGTATTCTTATTCCTCAATAACCAATAACCTTTTTTCCAAAGTGTTAAATTCATCTAGTTTTGCTTTTTCTGTCTTTTTATCTATTATGCTAAGAAAATTAGATATTTTAATCTATTCACCTAAACAGTGAATATTAAACTTTAAATTATTAAATTTTTAGTATAAATATCGCAAATACTTTTTTATAAGTTTCTATTGTTTTAAGTTTTCCTAAAATTTGTAATATATTAAATTATCCCAACAATATTATTATACTTTTATATTAATAATAAAAAAAGTAACTAATAAAAGAGAGTTTATTTAGTCTCCTCTAGTTCCTTTTTTAATTTCTTTAATTTTATATTTAATTTTATTCATCTGACTGTTATGTAAATAATATAGATTGGTAATATTAGGAGCATTGGTTGGAATATGAAGGCTATCATAACTATACAAAATAAGATAACAAATATTTGTGTTCCAAACTTATTAGATATTCTAAGTCTTTTCTTTTGATACTCAGTTAGTGACTTTCTCTTTTTATGTTTGGCTTTTCTCTCTAAATTCTTTTGTTCTAACTTTTTATTACACCTATCTAATTTGTCATTTAAGTTATCTAATTTCTTAAGTTAGGCCCCTTATAAAGTTCTATTTATAATTTCTGTATGTTTATACTCTGTTATGTTAGTGATAAATATCCTTAATAAATTTAAGCATTAAACATATCTTACTTTTAGCATGATACTATTCTAAATTTTCTTATTTATTGTTATACATTATTTCTTTAATCGTATTATATCATTTAATTAAATAATAATGTTACAATTTAAGTATATAACACCAAATGGTTAAATAATTTACTACATATTTATCTTTATGAAACTGTATTAATTGTAGACCAATATGATTTTTGGTAGTATCATAAAATTATAATCATATTTAATGGTAATAAAATAAGTTGCGTTTAATACTTATTTAAAAACGTTCTATGGATGAGATAAAAATGGAACTATGTTATTTAACTATTCATTATATGAGACTAAATTCTCTATATTAAAAATTATAACAAATAAAATGTCTTTTGATATCGTTATCAATAAAATACGATTTGCTAAAAATAATAACTAGCACTAATCTTAATATATTCATTTTAATACTAAAATTAAAGATTATATTCATAAGTTTATGCTAGATTAAAAATATATAAAATAAAAGGGAGATAAAATATGAGTAATGATGAAATAAACAATAAAGAAGAGGATTTACTGCAAAAACCAGAAGAACAACTTTTGCTTGAAAGACCAGAGGAAAAAAACTTAATAGGAGAAACTAAAGAAAAGCTTCTAATAAAAGAACCTGAGAAGAAACCTCTAATAGATAAGCCTAGTGAACAACTTTTAATAGAAAATCCTGAGGACAAGCTATTAAAAGGAGACTCATTTAAAAAGTTTTATGATAACCATGATAAAAAAATAAAAAAGAAGAGCTTAATTTATATGTAAAAAATATGTTTAATAAATATGGTCCAAGAATGTGCTATGATGATAACTTTTATAGAGAGAATTTTTATACAAAAGAAAACTTACCAATGGCTAAAATAGAAAAAAATCTTTATAGATTTAAAGTCGATAATTTAAATCTTGATGATGTAATCGGTGCTATTGATACAACATATTGGAGATCATTTGAAAGAGGTATAATTTTTACAACTGAAGGTGTTTTTATAAAATCCGATAATCAACCATTACACATATATTATAATAAAATAAAATATATAGCTTTTAATAAACCTATTATATATATTACACTTTATGATGAAAATACTAAAATTAATGATGATATAGTTATAAAAGATAGTTTTATATGGTGGACTCATAAAGAATTTTTATATAAATTTTTATTAATAGGTATTTTCTTGCTACTCCATTATAAGATTACCTATCTTTTTAAATATCTTTTTTGCTTTTGATAATATGCCTATTCTTGTTTTCAAAATTAATATTTCGTAATACTAATCATCATTTTTATAAAAAATAAAATACTTTTCATGTTTATATTGGAAATTGTTATATTTCTCATGATTATCTAAATATCATTCTAAAGTTTTAAATAAAGAAATAATAATAAACTAACCTACAGAAAATATAAAAAAGTACCATTTAATTTATAGAAACTATAATTAAATGGTACTTTTAGTATTAGTATATCGTTTACTTAGTAATTAGTTTGGTATTCCATCTATAGGACAATCTTTAACGCCTGGTTTCTCTCTTGTAATTTTCTCAGATTGTTCTTGAGCAGCCTTTGGATTATTAACCCAATTTCTATAGAATTCAAATTGACATTCTGGTTCACCATATCTATCTTCTTTTGAGTTAATAGTACCTGTATACCCTCTATGTAATAATTTATAAAGATGATTTTGTGATTGCCAATTAGCTCTTGCATCCCTAATTTGACTAACTGATAGTTGAGCATATTGATAACTATTTTCTTCAGTTCCACAAATGCCAAGTGTATGTCCATCAAATCCAACAATTGATGATTGTCCAAAGTATGAATAAACTCCATCATTTCCTGTTGCATTTGCTACAGCGGCATATACATTATTTGCCCATGCCATAGCTGGAACCATTTTAACTTCTTCATCAGAGGCAGGATACATATATCCTTGACATCTTACAACAAGTTCAGCTCCACGCATTGCACAGTCTCTCCATATTTCAGGATAATTACCATCATCACATATTATTAAACTTATTTTCAATCCTTTAGGCCCTTCAGATACATAAGTCCTATCTCCTGGGTACCAACCTTCAATTGGTGTCCAAGGAATCATTTTTCTATACTTTTGAACTATCTCGCCCTTATTATTTATTAAAATAAGAGTATTATAAGGTACTTTTTTTGGATGCTCTTCATGTAACTCACCTGTTATTGAAAATACACCCCATACATTATTATCAATGCATGCCTTAGAAAAAATTCTTGTTTCTTCTCCTGGTATTGTTGTTGAAAGATTCATCATTTCATTAAAATCATACAATATTCCTTCTGTACTATATTCAGGAAATATTACAAGATCTAATCCTGGTAATCCTGTTTTTAGTCCTTTTATGTACTCAGCTATATTATGACAATTTTTAATTATCCCATCTTTTGTATGTAACCTTGGCATTTTATAATTTACAACAGCTACTCCAACGTTATCTTTGCTTGATGATATGTCTCCATGATTCATATAAATCCCTCCACCAAATTAAATTAATTAAGTAAACATTCAAATAAAAAATGTTCAACCTAATTAATTTAATGATAGATATAAAACTTATTATCGTCAAATAGTTAATTTTATGAAAATGTTTTCTATAAATAAGGAATAAAACAATTATTTATAAATTTTTAATACTTTTTCTGCCAGTATTCTATTATTTTTTTATTATTTATGAATATATAATTTTTTGAAACTTTCCTATTTAATAAATCATAATATTTAAAAATAATTATAACTACAAACAAAGTAAAATTTTAAAAACAAAAAAATGAATTAAAAGATAAAGATACTTTGTGTTATAAATAATATTCTTTACCTTTATATAATTATTTTATAAAAGATGCTAGAGATAAATTATATTCATACTCTGATTTTAAAATAGAATATACAGCTAAACTTATAAATTCTTGATTTTTACTCTTTCTCACTTCTCTTAAAGTTCCTTCATAGGTCATATTACATTTAACCATAACTTTACCTGAAGCAATATTATCTATATGATGCTTGGCTACTATTCTATTAAAATTTATTTGAGAAAATAAATAATCTATTACTGCACTTAAAGCCTCACTCATAATTCCTTTTTTCCAGTATTCTTTACTTAAGCAATAACCTACTTCACAAGATGAATTCTCTTCATCTATATGAACTATTCCAATGCTCCCAATTACATCCCCTGTACTTTTTAATTCAATGGCCCAATTGTATGTATTAGCCATTTGATAATCCAAAATCCACTGATTTAATAATGCTTTAGTTATATCTAAACTATTATGAGGTTTCCAAGTTAAATATTTTGTTACATCTTCATCATTAGTCCAGTTCTTAAATGCTCTTTTTGCATCATTAATATTAAATTTCCTAAGTAAAAGTCTATTTGTATTTATTCTTTTAGTTCCAATATGAGTTAACATTTTTCATTCTCCCCCTAAAATTACTTTATATCTTTAATCTTATATTTATATACGGTTTCCTAAAAAATCACTTTATTTAAAACTCTAGCCACCATTAAATATAATTACTCTATTTTGTTAATGTTATAATATAAAACATAAATTAAAATTTTAAAGTCATTACATTTACCATCTTTGAGACTTGCTTAAAATTCATATTAACCTCTTTGATTTTTTTATACCCTAAATTAGTCCAGAAATTTTTCCCCATAGTATTTTCATTAATTACCCCTACTCTAAAGGAATTTGCACCTAAAGTTATTGCAAAATCTACAATAATTTTATGGACTGTTTTTCCAAGATTCTTATTTCTCTCCTTTGGTTCTATTAACATTAAACCAATAATCCACTGACTATTTTTTGGGAAATTTTTCACAATATCAATAATTCTAACTAATTTGTTTAACTTATCAAATATTCCTAATACAAATTTATCTTTATATTCTTTATTTGGAGGTAATGAAAAAAATAAATTATCTATTTCATCTTTAATATTTATATCTATAGTTTCATAATGCATTAAACAGTAATCTAAACATTTTTTATACAAATTAGAAATAATATTTTTATCATTTAAGTTTAACCTTTTTATGATATATCCATTATCTAAATTAATATCTTTCACAGTATAATCTCCTAACTAATATAATTATTATCCATTATACCACTAATTGGTTTATTTGTTTAATTTATAGCTTTATTAATAATAGGAAGTATAATATTTATATAACATTTCTAACATTGGAGGTATTTATGGGAATTTGGGAAGTTTATGAATCAAAACATTACATATTTAATTATGAAAAAAATAGTTATGCTAAAAAATATATTAACGAAATAGCTGTAACTCAAGAAAAATGCTATTTAGAAATTATTAAAACTTTAAATATTAAGTTTCAAATAAAAATAGAGTATTTTTTATGTGATACACCTGAAATAGTTGGATCTCTTTATGGGGATAATGAACCTTGTAATGGACTAGCTGTACAACCTAATAAAATTTATGCTGTTTATAATGAAGAGATTAAGTGTATGGGTTCTCATGAAGATGCTCACATAATTTCATACTCAATTGGACATCCAAATTCAACAGCAATTAGAGAAGGTTTTGCTATGTATTTTGATAAAGCTTGGTGGAATATTTCTAATTATGATTGTTGTAAATTATACTTAGAAAATGGTAGCTATTGTGAAGTATCAGAGTTAGTTGATAATAATATTTTTTATAAAATACCCTGTGAAATCTCATATCCAATTATGGGCGCATTTACTGGATACTTAATAAAAAAATTTGGAATTAATAAATACATAGAGTTTTATAAAACCACTAAAGAAATATGTGATTTAGAAATAGAAAGGGTATTTGGAATGTCATTTACTAAACTTGAAACTAATTTTAAAACTTTTATTAATATTCTACCTTATAAAACAAGTAAAGATATTATTATTAAGACTTTAATAAAATAAATTACTTACATATCTACACTATAGTATTAATACTAATAATCTGTTATAAGTTAAAGTCAATATAGAAAATCCAACTATAATCTAAATAAGTTAAGTATAGTTGGATTTTTTACTAAACTATTCTATATTTCAACTACTAAATTTTCTTTTTTATTTGTGGCTTTTTTATTAGTTTTCTTGGCAGTACAAAAAGCATTACTAGCTGTTAATATAAATAACCAACAGCAGACAAAAGCATACCTAGCTTGTCTTTCTGTTAATAAATAAAATCCTATAAAACCTAATAATATTAAATAATAAAACATTAATTTGCTATTTCTTTGAACTCTTAGATTAAATAATCCCCTTATAGATAAAATTATAAGAAATATATAATATAAACTAATTAATATATAAACTATTGGAGTTAAAATAGCTAATGCATCTAAACTTAAAAGTACTCCAGGATTAGTAGCTACTGTCCATTCATAAGCTCCAAAGTCACCTATTCCCCACTGTAAGAATATTTTTTTACAATAAAACTCAATAATTTGTAGTGGAGTATGAGTTTTAAATGTATCTTCAATTCTTTCAATAGCCTTCTTTGTTATTAATTCTTTATTATAGTTACATTCCTTTGGCAAAGCTGAATCAGACTCTGTCCAAGCACCTATTGATTCTACATTAGTTCCTTTTAATATAGTCATTATAGCCGGTTCTCCAGCACTCCATAATTGATTTTCTATTATCCCACTACTAGCTAAAGTATTACTTATAATAACAGTTGGCAATAAGCAACCAATAATTAAAATAATGACACATGAGAACTTTACTAAGTACTTTTTTTTCTCTAAAATAACCTTTTTTATAACATAATAAATTATATATGCTATAAAAAACACTATTCCAACAGGTCTGAATAAATCACCTAAGGATAAAAATATACCGCTTAGAAATAAGATAAAAATACTATCATTGTCTATGTATTTTATAAATAAGTATATACTTATTAAAAATAAAGGAATTGCCATATTTTCAGCCATAGTTTCGCTACAATACATAATAAATGGTGGAAAAAAAGCCATAAGTATCGCAGATATTTCACCAATTTTTTCATTATATGTATTTTTACCTATAAGATATATTATATAAACAGAAAGTGTTTCATAGATAATATTCATAAACTTAACTAAAAATAACGGGTTTGTTAAAACCTTAAAGAATAAAGAAAAGTATAAAACAGTTATACTATCATGCGGAAAAAGTGCAAAATAATTATGGCCATAAAAGGAACTATAATTGCCGTTAGCCACAAACTGACTAGTGTCATACATTAATTTAAAATCTGAGGTTGGTACAGTTTTCACTATTAATATCCATAATAATCTTATAATAAATGCTAAGGATATAATGTAGATTAAACTTTTTGGCTTTTTTAAAAAATCATTAAAAAAATTCATTGTTTCCCCCTCTATAAAATCATTTGTATATGAAACCATATTTATACAGTAAATATTTTATATTATTAAGATATATATGGCAATTCCAAAAATTCACCAACTAGTTCATGTTACAGTTGAAATCACAGATTAAACAACATTTACTTTAAATACTAGATATATACTTAGTTTTTAAGTATATATAAAAAAATATATAAAATGTTAAAAACCTTAATTAATGAATTGGAAAAAATATATTCATCAACTAAGGTTTTTTTATTCATAATATATAATAATATTATTTTAATTTTTGCATTCTAGAGATAAAAAAGAAAAATGACCCTAAGAAAATTATTATAAATATTGGAATAAACTGTATTAAAAAACCTGACTGTGTAGTATCAATGGTTAGATACTCCATATATAAAAATAAGATGCTAAATTCTGTTCCTAAAAACTTAAGCATTAAACGACTATTTTTATACTGCTTTTTAGCATTTTTCTAGGTTATTTTAACGCTATAATTAAATATATGTGGAAATCTGGCTAAAACATTAAATAGTATAGTAACAAAAGTTCCTATTATGGGAAAAATGAATGATACATCTTTACTTCCATAACCAGTTACTTGCCCTGAACTATTAAAATGTGCTGGAATCATAGAAGGCATTTTACTCCAAGATGTAATTAAGTATACCCAAGTCAAAATAACTGCAATTACTGATATGATTTCAAGTATTACTTCTAATTTAGACATTGGTATATATAATTTAGGCCTTTTATTTTCAATAGCCATTCTTACCACCTCTCTTCCTTATTAATTTGCAGGTATTTGCCACAGTAATATATGAAAAAATATATACCTTTTAAATATAAAGTTCAAATATTTACTTTAAAGAAAAAATAAAGCATTTAATTACATTTTACTGACTGTAAAAGGGATTTGTTTTTTTATTATTGAATATATATTAATACTATACTTGAAAAAAGATGAAATATATACTATAGGAGGATTTAATATGATATGTTTAATATGTGCAATAACATTTATATCGTTAGGTTTTATTTTAAGGATTTATCCCCCAAAGGATATAAATAGTATATGGGGTTATAGAACACCTATATCTATGAAAAATATAGAAACTTGGAATGTTGCTCAAAGATTAGGTGGGAACAATATGATTATACTAGGATTTATAAACCTTATTTTAGGAATGTGGGGATTAATTAATCCAATTAATTTTAACAATGATAATATGCAGTTGATATTTCTATTAGTTAGTTCTATATTTATGATACTTTTTACAGAATTAAGTCTTAGAAAAAACTTTGATAAAAATGGAATGAAAAAATTATAATATAAAATAAAGGACATATGAAAGCTTGTACCTTCAATATATAGATTTCAAGGTAATAAACTATATATTTTAGATGATTTAATTTTTCATACGCCCTTAAAACTATTATTTAGTATTTTTTTCTTGAACTATTACTTTTATTTCAGTTTCTAACATTTTTAAAAGCAACTCTTTAGCGCTATCATTCATTACTCCTTCTGAGTTAATGTCTCCAGTTTCTATAAGTTTATTAATTGTTAATTCTAATCCGTCAAGTTTGTTTCCTTTGAACATAATTATTCTCCTCTATATATGTATATTATACTATATAAGATTAATTATACACTATTTATTTAATAATACCAAGTGAGTTACAAAGTTAATTAAATTATAATAAATGGAATAATATCATGAAACTATATTTTTTTATAACTAAGATTTCTTTAAATATATTACCTTAAAAAATACAATGTTGATTAGGGTTAATAGATTAAATAATATGTTACATTTACATACTATTTATATGTGTAAGTTGGTTGCTTTAATAGTCATTTTTATATATAAATATACTTTTAGCTTTATA
>CAUWNL010000105.1:0-10096 GCA_963559995.1 uncultured Sarcina sp. | reverse complement strand
TTATTAAAGGATTCAATAAGATTATTATTAATATCACTTGATTTAGGTGTAACAGTAAGTTTTATGACCGCAACGTGGACACACTGGATAATGTGATTTTTTAAAATATGGATTGGATTTTTCAGTAAATTGACGTTTACAGTCTTGGCATTGATATTTTTGATTGTCCTGCTTATCGAAACCAAATTTATATAATTTGTTCGAGTAGCAACGTGGACATTTTACAGTATTTAAGCTCATTGTTTATCTCTCCTTTCTTGGGGGAAGGGTGTTTATTGGTAAAACTATTGTACCTACTTGATTGGAGAGAAGCAATGTTCATATAAGTTAACAGAACGATATTTTTAGGTAGGGGTAAATATGAGATTTATAAAAAAAAATAAAATGCTAAATATTTTGGTTTTGCTTTTAGTACTAGCCTTTTACACAATTTTCAAGTCTAATATAAGTGTTTTTAATAGTGATGAAAAATTAATGCCAATATATAAGGTAGATACAGAAGATAAGAATATTTCAATAACCTTTGATATAAATTGGTGTGAAGAGGATTATCTATATAATATCCTAGATGTTTTAGATAAGTATGATGTAAAAGCAACATTTTTTATAATGGGTAAATGGGTGGTTTATCCAGAAGGAAATTTAGAAAAATTACAAGAAATTTATAATAGAGGTCATGAAATAGGGAATCATAGCTATATACATCCTAACTTTACTAATATAGATGAATATAGAATAAAGAGTGAAATTCAAAAAACTGAAGACATAATAATAGATGCTATAGGGATTAAGACAACTCTTTTTAGATTTCCAAGTGGTGCATATAATGAGAATTCTATAAATATAGTTAAAAGTTTAGGATATACACCAATTCATTGGAGCTGTGATAGTGTTGACTGGAAAAATAAAGGAATAGAGGTTGAGTATAACAAAATAATTAAAAGTATAGATAAAGGTGGTATAATGCTCTTCCATAATAATGGAAAATATACTCCTGAAAATCTAGATAAGTTGATTCCTAAGCTTAAAGAGGAAAGTTATAATTTTATAAAAGTAGGGGAACTTATCTATAGTGATAATTACAGTATAGATGAAAATGGGGTACAGAGAAATAAATAAAAGAAATTCACTTAAACACCTTGAAATGGTTGAGTAAAATGTATTATAATGGAAACAGTAATCGATTTGTATTGCAATAGATAATAAATTAAAAGAACACTTAATTTAATCTTATTTTAAACACTAATGGGGAGAGGGGTTTAAGTTAAAAAATGGAAAATTTAATGAAGAATAATTCAATTCACTTAGAGGGAACTCTATTAACAGGGTTAGAGTTTAGCCACGAAATGTATGGGGAAAAATTTTACACTTTTGATTTGGAGGTTATGAGGCTTAGCGATTCAAAAGATATACTGAGTATAACAGTTTCAGATAGACTGATAACTAATATAGATTTAGAGATTGGAACTGAAATAGTAGTAGAAGGGCAACTTAGAAGTTACAATAAATTTGTAGATGGTAGCAATAAACTTATACTTACTGTTTTTGCAAGAGATATACAACCATGTTTAGAAAGAAGTAAAAATCCAAATGAAATATTTCTAGATGGATATATATGTAAAGATCCTATCTATAGAACCACGCCGTTTGGCAGAGAAATTGCAGATGTGTTATTAGCGGTAAATAGAGCATACAATAAATCAGATTATATTCCTACAATAGCTTGGGGAAGAAATTCAAGATTTTGTCAAACTTTAGATGTAGGTGATAATATAAGAATATGGGGAAGACTTCAAAGTAGAGAGTATCAAAAAAAGATTTCAGAAACTGAAGTTGTTAAAAAAATTGCTTATGAAGTTTCCATATCTAAAATGGAAAGAGTAGTAGAAGAAGAACAAGAAAATGAGAATAATGAGGAATTTATAATTAGTTAATAAAAAAGCTGTAGTAATATTACTACAGCTTTATGTATTAAATCTATTTTCTTAAATCATCAAGAATTTCTGTTTTTCCTTTTGTTTTATCATCAACAGATTTAATTATTTTAGCTGGTGTTCCTGCAACTACAACTCCTGCTGGTACATCTTCAACAACAACAGAACCTGCTGCAACAACAGAACCTTTACCGATTCTAACACCTTCTAATATAACAGCGTTAGCACCTATTAAAACGTCATCTTCTATAACGCATGGGCTTTTGCTAGGTGGTTCTAAAACTCCAGCAACGACTGCTCCAGCTCCTAAGTGAACTCTTTTTCCAAGTTGTCCTCTAGCACCTACAACAGCGTTCATATCAACCATAGTGCTTTCACCAATTTCAGCTCCGATGTTTATAACGGCACCCATCATTATAACAGCATTTTTGCCTATGGATACTCTATCTCTTATTATAGAACCTGGTTCGATTCTAGCATCAAAGTTTAATAAATCTAGCATTGGTATAGCAGAATTTCTTCTATCATTTTCTAATCTAAAGCTTTCTATCTTAGCTTTGTTAGAATCTAAAAAGGCTAAAATTACATCGCTTTCGCCAAATAAAATATAAGAATTGTTACTTCCATACCATTCTATGTTTTTTAAATCATCTTCAGAAAAAGCTCCTTTAATATAAACTTTTACTGGAGTAGATTTTTTTACTTCTTTAATGAATCTTGCGATTTCATATGGGTCAGTGAAATTATAATCCATAAAACTTACATCCTTTCAAAAACATAATATAAAATTATTATAAACAAAAATAAACATCAATAAAAGAGTAAATGTAAGAAAGGTGAAAATTTTTGCAAAAGTTTAGTAAAATATGTTCAAAATAAACTTAATACTGTAAAATATTATTTAAGGAGGGGATAGCAATGGGAAATTTAGAAAAGGGCTATACTCAAATTTATACAGGAGATGGAAAAGGGAAGACAACAGCAGCTATGGGGCTTGGGTTTAGAGCTTGTGGTGAAGGAATGACAGTTCATGTTGTGCAGTTTTTAAAATCTTTTAAAACAGGTGAGTTAAATTCAGCTAAAGCTTTAGGTGAAAATTTTAAAATATATAGATTTGAAACTCCAAAGGGTTTTACTTGGCAACTTACTGATGAACAAAAAAAGATATTACAAGAAGAGATAAAAAGAGAGTATGATTTTGCAATAGATGAACTTAAAAATAGGAAATGTGATATTTTAATACTAGATGAAATAATGGGTGCACTAAATGGAGGATTTATAAAAGAAGAAGAACTATTAAAGCTTATGGATACAAAACCAAGTGATATGGAACTTATTTTGACAGGTAGAAACGTTCCAGAAAAAGTTTTAGAAAAGGCTGATTTAGTAACAGAGATGAAGGAAATAAAGCATTACTATAAACAAGGTGTTAATGCTAGGAAAGGAATTGAATTTTAAAATGAATAAAAATGTTGAAGGAATAGAAATATCAGGAATAAGAAAATTTTTTAATAAAGTTTCTAAATACCCAGATGCAATTTCTTTAACTTTAGGTCAACCAGATTTTGATGTACCACTTAGAGTTAAAGATGCCATAATAAAGGCGGTAAATGATGGAAAATCTAAATACACAGCAAATGCAGGAATAATAGAGCTTAGAGAAGAAATATCAAAGTTTTTAAAAACTTTAAATATAAATTATGATAAAGATGAAATAATGATAACAGTTGGAGGAAGTGAGGCACTTTTTTCAGTTCTTATGGGTCTTTTAAATAAGGGAGATAAGGTTTTAGTACCATCTATAGGATATCCGGCCTATGAGAGCATTACAAAGATGCTAGAAGGGGAGACTATAGATTATAAACTAAATGATGATTTTACAATGAATATAGATAGCTTAGAAGAAGGTATAAAAAATGGTGGAAGAGTTTTAATACTTTCATATCCTAGTAACCCAACGGGAGCCCTTCTTAGTAAAGAAGATAGAGATAAATTACATAAAGTGATAAAGGAAAATGATATTACAGTAATAACTGATGAAATATATTCATCATTATGTTTTGAAGATAATTATTATTCAGTTGCTCAATATAGTGACATAAAGGATAAAATAATATATGTAAGTGGATTTTCTAAAATGTTTTCTATGACAGGTTTAAGACTAGGCTATGTAGCTTGTGATAAAAAATTCTTTAATGAATTTATAAAAGTTCATCAATATGGAGTATCCTGTGCACCATCAATAGTTCAGTGGGGAGCATTAGAAGGATTAAAATATTGTTTAGATGATGTAGAACACATGAAAAATTCTTTTAAAGAAAGGATGGAATATGTCTATAATGAATTTGTAAAAATGGGATTTGATGTTGTAAAGCCAAAGGGAGCATTTTATATATTACCTAGTATAAAGAAATTTAATATGACATCAGAAGAGTTTTGTGACAGACTACTAAGTGAAGGTGGAGTTGCCTGTGTTCCTGGAAGCGCCTTTGGAAAAGGTGGAGAAGGATACATTAGAATTTCCTACTGTTATAGTAAGGAATCCTTAGAGAAAGCTCTTAAAGCTATTAAAAAATTTATAGATGCATTATAAAAACAATAGCTTTAGAAAGGTTAATAATTTTTATAATAGATAATAGGGATTTTTAAAAATTAAGTTAATTTTTAAATCTTTTAAACATTTAATATTAAAATTAAAAAAAGACATAGCTTTATAGAAAATTTTAAAGCTATGTCTTTTGCTATATTAAAGTTCTATGTTTAAAACATCATCCATTGAATATTTTCCAGGTTTAGATATAGTAGCCATATATTCACAAGCTTTAAGAGAACCTATTGCAAAAACTTCTCTTGAAATTGCTTTATGATTCATTTCTATAACTTCACCGTCACCTGCAAATATAACTTCATGGTCACCTATTATTCCGCCACCTCTTACAGTATTAACACAGATTTCATTTTTTTCTCTTTTGCCATAACCCTCTCTTCCATAGATAAGTTTTGTTTCATCATCTAGAGAATCTTGAATAGTATGGGCTAAGTATAGAGCAGTTCCACTTGGGGAATCAACTTTTTGATTATGATGTCTTTCAACTAGTTCTATATCAAAATCTTTATATAGAACAGGAGCGATTTTCTTTAAAACTGAGTTTATTAAATTTACACCTATGCTCATATTAGCTGATTTAAATAGAGGAATTTCTTTAGCACTTTTTTCTATAAATTCTAAATCTTCTTTAGAATACCCTGTAGAACAAAGAATTAGTGGTTTTTTTGTTTGCTTTGAAAATTCAACTAAGCTATGAAGGGCATCAGCTCTTGAAAAATCAAGTAACACATCGTAAGAAACATTGCATTTATCTATGCTTGTAAAGATTGGATAATCTCTTTGAGCACCTGTAAATGAATCGATTCCAGCTACAATTTCTATGTTTTTAAATTTAGTCTTTGCTAAGTTTGTTATAGTTCCGCCCATTTTTCCTGAGCAACCATTTAAAATAACTTTAACCATATATTTGCCTCGCTTTCTTAATGAAATCCTTTTAAAATTTGTATACATACATATAAGGATTTATCAATTAAATATAATATTTTAATAAGGGCTATGCCTTAAATTATTGTTGATTTTAGGTGAAGAATAAAATGTTTTATTCTCTTTTACTTAAATTATTAATATTTTAATAAAGTTATATATTCTTTTATAAAAATAAATTAAGTTAGTTATTAAAATTACCTAAAATCAACATTTGTAAAAAAACAATAAAAATTTAATCTAGTAATAACTATTTTATAAGATTATGATTTTTTAATTCTTGTTTTAAAACAGTTAAATGAGAGTCTTCCATCTCACATAGAGGAAGCCTTAAAGAACCACAATTAAATCCCATTAAATTTGCAGCTGTTTTAACTGGTATTGGGTTTGTCTCTATAAATAATGAGTTTGCAAGACTTAAATATTTAAGTTGAATATCTAAAGATTCTTTAGCCTTACCATCAAAATATAATGTGCACATATCATGAGTTTCTTTAGGAATTACATTTGCTAAAACAGATATAACTCCAGCACCTCCAAGAGATAAAACAGGAAGGATTTGATCATCATTTCCAGAATAAATATCAAAGTCTTTATCTATGCAAAGAGCTGCCATTTCAGCCACTTGAGATAGGTTACCACTGGCTTCTTTTATTGCAACAATATTTTTAAATTGCATTAACTCTTTTAAAATACTAGGGCTTATATTCATTCCAGTTCTAGATGGAACATTATATAGTATAATAGGGATGTTTACGGAATCATTAACTGCTTTAAAATGTTCTATTAATCCCTTATTTGATGTTTTATTGTAGTATGGTGTTATAACTAAAACTCCATCAACTCCAACACTTTCACACCAAGTACTCATTTCTATAGCAGCTTTTGTATTATTTGATCCTGAACCTGCTATAACAGGAATTCTTTTATTTACAGTATCAACGGTAAATTTTATTGCTTCTTTTCTTTCTTCTAAAGTCATAGTAGAAGCTTCACCAGTTGTTCCACAGATTAGTATAGCATCAGTTTTATTTTCTATGTGCCATTCTAATATTTTTTTAAGTTCAGCAAAATTAACTCCATTTTCATCAAAGGGTGTTAGTAAAGCTACACAAGAGCCTTTAAAAATTGACATGGTTTTTTCCTCCGTATCCTTTATTTAATCATAAGCTCTGCAATTTGAATTGCATTAAGCGCTGCACCTTTTCTTATATTATCAGCTACAACCCATATATTTAACCCGTTATCAACACTAAAGTCCCTTCTTATTCTTCCTACAAAAACTTCATCGCGACCAGCAAATTCAAGTGGTGTAGGATATTTAAGATTAGCTGTATCATCATAAACTACAAGACCTTTAGATTCATTAAATAGGGTAAATACATCTTTAAGTTCAAAATTAGTATTAAGTTCTATATTAATGCTTTCACTGTGAGCATTTAAAACCGGCACTCTAGATGTAGTTGCAGTTATTTTTAAAGTAGAGTCATGAAGAATTTTTTTAGTTTCTTCAATCATTTTAATCTCTTCCTTTGTATAACCATTATCTAAAAATATATCAATATGTGGTAAAATATTTCCTGCTATAGGATATGGGAATTTCTTAGGTGCAATTCCTTTTAATCCATCTTCTAAATCTTTAATACCTTGTATACCTGCCCCTGATACTGCTTGATAAGTAGAATAAACTATTCTTTTTATTCCGTATTTATCCTTAAGTGGTTTTAAAGCAACCATAGCTTGAATAGTAGAACAGTTTGGATTTGCTATTATTCCACCGTGCCATTTTATATCCTCAGGATTTACTTCAGGAACTACTAAAGGAACTTTAGGGTCCATTCTCCAAGCACTACTATTATCTATAACAATTGCACCTTCTTTTGCAAAAACAGGAGCAAATTTTAAACTTGTATCTCCACCTGCTGAAAATAGTGCAAAATCAATTTTTTTATTTTTTATATTTTCTTCACAAAGTTCCTCAACTATTAAATCTTGACCTTTGAATTTCATTATTTTACCTTGAGATCTTTTAGAAGCAAACAGGAATAATTCCTTTATTGGAAAATCTCTTTCTTCAAGTATTTCTAAAAATTTTCTTCCAACATTTCCTGTTGCCCCAACTACTGCCACGTTATACACTTTGTTACCTCCAGTTATTATAAATTTTAATATAAATTAAGTTATTTTTAAACAAACTGTATAAATTTATTTAAAATCAAACCATAATAATATTAAGGATTAAATTAAAGTAAATATACTTAATATATATTATTATTATACATTAACTATAGTGCAATTTATATTTAATTATCAAGTGTATATTCAATATTTTATATAAAAATATCATTTAAATATAATCTTTAAGAATAATATATGAATAAAATTGAAATAATAAATATTATTTCATTAATAGTCAGGAGATTAACATATGAGTAAAACACCATTAAAAAAGATAATAAAAGGTAAAATAAAGAACAATAAAGACTTAACAGAAGCAGAAATGTTAAGGGAAAAAATGAAATACGAAATAGCGGAAGAGCTTGGACTTAGTGAAAAGGTAAACGATTTAGGATGGGGAGGTCTTACAGCAGAAGAAACAGGGCGAATAGGAGGAATAATGACAAAAAGAAAAAAGGAGAGAAAAATTCCAAGTAATGATGAAATATTAGGAAGAAAGAAACCCATTGACTAATAAATAAAAAGTCTATAAGATTTATTTATAGAAAAATAGACTTTAGGAGTATATTTATGGAAAGTTATAAGATGATGGCTACAGTTTATGATAATCTTATAAGAGAGGATGTAGATTATGAGTCAATAGGGAATTATGTTTTAAGCCTTTTAGATAAGCTTAACATAAGTACTAATAGTTATTTAGACTTAGCTTGTGGCACTTGTAATGTAGGGGTATATATAGGAAAATATTTTAGGGAGAACTATTTTGTAGATCTTTCTTCTGATATGCTTGTAGAAGCTGATAAAAAGCTAAGGGAAAAGAAAGTTAAAGGTAAAATTGTTTGTCAGGATATGTGTGATTTAAATTTAAACAAAACCTTTGATTTAATAACTTGTGTTTTAGATTCAACTAATTATATTCTAGATGATGATGATTTAAAAAATTATTTTAAAGGGGTTTATAATCACTTAAATGATAATGGATTATTTGTTTTTGATATAAATTCTTATTATAAAATATCAGAAGTTTTAGGAAATAATATTTTTACCTATAATAGTGAAGATACATTTTATGTTTGGGAAAATATTTTTGAAGATGAAATTGTTGAAATGAATCTAAGCTTTTTTATAAAACAACAAAATAATTTATATGAGAGATTTGATGAAATTCATGAAGAAAGAGCATATAAAGAAGAATTTATAGAAAAGATATTAAGAGATGTTGGATTTAAAGTTATTGAAAGTTATAATGGATATTCCAATCTCAAAGTTACTAAAGAAAGTGAAAGAATAACTTATATAGTTAAAAAATAGGAGGATTTTTAATGAGTGATAGAGTGATAAGAGCTACAGCAAAAGAAGGAATGATAAGAATAATTGCAGCAGAAACTACAGGATTAGTTAATGAAGGGGTAAAACTTCATGGTTGTACTCCAACAGCAGCTGCAGCACTTGGAAGAATGCTTACAGCAGGTGTTATGATGGGAGCTATGCTAAAGTCAGAGAAAGAAGTTGTAACACTTAAAATAAATGGTGGCGGAGAAGCTAAGGGCATAATAGTTACAGCTTATTCAGATTGTTCTGTTAAAGGGTATATAGGAAACCCAATAGTTGATTTGCCATTGAATCCTGAAAATGGGAAATTAAATGTAGGTAAAGCTGTAGGAAAAGATGGTACTTTAGTTGTTATAAAGGATTTAGGACTTAAAGAACCATACGTAGGACAAGCACCTATATTTAGTGGAGAAATAGCAGAGGATTTATCTTATTACTTTACAGTATCAGAGCAAGTTCCATCAGCAGTAGCTTTAGGAGTTTTAGTTGATAGAGATTATAGTATAAAGGTTGCAGGTGGGTTTATAATACAGTTAATGCCAGGAGCAGATGAACTTTTAGGAGATCTTATAACTTATAGATTAGAAGAGTTCACATCTGTAACAGGAGAACTTGCAAAAGGAAAAACTATGGTGCAAATTCTTGAAGATATATTTGATGGAATGGATTTAAAAATAAACGATGATACAGAGGTTCCAGAGTATAAATGTGACTGCTCAAGAAGTAAGGTTGAAAGAGCATTAATTAGCATAGGCTATAAGGATTTAAAAGAGCTGTATGATGATGGTAAAACTGAAGAGTTAAAATGCCAATTCTGTAATAAAGCCTATGAGTTTACTCATGAAGATATTGGAGAACTATTAGAAATAGCTACTAAAACTAAAAAAAATTAATTATAAAATTTGGTATAAATAATAGTTGATTATTAGATAGTTACAAACTTATTTATTACAATCTAAAATCAACTATTATTAAATCATTAGATTTATAAATTTTAAAAAAATATGTTGACAAATAAATTTTTAATTTATATAATAATAAATGTCTCTAAGAGACAAAACACATTTAGGCTCGATAGCTCAGTCGGTAGAGCAGAGGACTGAAAATCCTCGTGTCACTG
>CAUWNL010000104.1:0-10176 GCA_963559995.1 uncultured Sarcina sp. | reverse complement strand
GCTGGTTTACTTAAATTATCTGTTTAATTTTCAAAGACCATTATTTTTCTTTTCTCCCAGTCGCCTTCAAGCGACTTCTTTATTTTATCACTTTACTTAATCTTTGTCAATAACTTTTTTTATTTTTTTAATAAGTTATTTGACT
The DNA here is from genome assembly GCA_963559995.1 of uncultured Sarcina sp. Taxonomy (GTDB): domain Bacteria; phylum Bacillota; class Clostridia; order Clostridiales; family Clostridiaceae; genus Sarcina. The sequence goes on along the minus strand of CAUWNL010000104.1, from coordinate 10,031 downwards.
GACTCCTTAAAGCAACTTTATCAGTTTACCGCATTTTAATATCTTTGTCAATATATTATTTTTTTGATTCAATATATTTAATTGTTATATCTCCTTGCGACGTGTTTTATCTTAACATAATGTATATATATTTATAAATAAGCATATCAACCCTTTATTGAATTAACATTTATTTTCTTTATTTTTCTTATATTTTCTTTTATTTTTACAATCTGATACACTTGGCAAAGTTTATATTATATACTTAATATATTTAAGTTTTTAACTTATATTTATATGAATATTAAATTATTAATTTATATAGAAAATACCTCAATTAGTTATACTAACAGAGGTATTTTTTTATTTATTCACTAGCAACTTCACTGTCTTCTGGTGAATTATCTTCTTCAATGTCTTTATCTGTTCCTGATATTTTAGCTATAGCAACTACAGCCTCATCTTCTAAGGTTCTCATAAGTTTAACACCCATTGCCGATCTACTAGTTATAGATATATCAGATACGTTAATTCTTATAGCAACGCCATTACTATTTATAAGCATAAGTTCATCATCATCTTTACATATAGTAGCCCCTACAACCTTACCAGTTTTCTCTGATAATTTATAAGTTATAAGTCCCATACCACCTCTATTTTGAACTTTATACTCATCTATATTAGTTCTCTTACCATATCCATTTTCACTGATTACAAGAACTTTTTCATCTTCAACTGCTATATCCATACAAACTGCTATATCATTATCTCTTAAAGTTATAGCTTTAACTCCTGCTGCAGTTCTGCCCATTGCTCTAACATCTGTTTCATTAAATCTTATAGAGTAACCTTTCTCAGTTATTATCATGATATCAGCATCACCATAAGTTACTTTAACCTTTAAAAGTTCATCTCCTTCTTTTAGACTAAGGGCTATTAGACCATTTCTTCTTAAATTTTTAAATTCATTTAGACGTGTTTTCTTAACAATTCCTTGTTTTGTACACATGAATAAATATCCATCTTGATCTAACTCTTTTATTGTAAGGACAGCTTGAATAATTTCATCTGCTTCTAAAGGCAGTAGATTTATTAAATTCATTCCTTTAGCTGTTCTTCCTGCATCAGGTATTTCATAGGCTTTAAGCTTATACGCCTTTCCCTTATTAGTGAAGAATAGTAAGTTAGTATGTGTTGATGTTATAAATACATGCTCAACAAAATCATCCTCTTTAGTTGTCATAGCCTGTATTCCCTTTCCTCCTCTTTTTTGAGCTGAGTAAGTATCAACTGATATTCTCTTTATATATCCTGCATGACTTAAAGTTATAACTACATCTTCTTCTTGTATTAAATCCTCTATATCTATTTCATTTTCTTGCTTTTCTATTCTAGTTCTTCTAACATCTGAATATTTTGCTTTTATTTCTAAAAGTTCTTCTTTTATAACTTCTAAAAGTTTATTTTCATCTTCTAATATTCCAGTTAAATATTCCATTAATCCAATAAGAGCTTTTAATTCTTCTTCAATTTTGTCTCTCTCTAAACCAGTAAGTCTTCTAAGCTTCATTTCTAATATTGCAGACGCTTGCTTATCAGTTAAAGCAAATTTTTCTATAAGAGTATTTCTAGCTATCTCTGATGTAGTAGAATTTCTTATAATGCTTATTACTTCATCTATGTTGTCTAATGCTATTTTAAGCCCTTCTAATATGTGAGCTCTATCTTTAGCCTTATTTAACTCAAATATAGTTCTTCTTGTTATAACATCCTTTTGGAAATCTATATAGTTGACTAATATATCTTTTAGATTTAAAACTTGGGGTTGATTATCAACAAGTGCAAGCATTATAACACCAAATGTGTCTTGCATTTTTGTATGCTTATATAAAAGATTTAAAGTTACATTTGCATTTGCATCTCTTTTTAGTTCTATAACTATTCTCATACCTTCTCTATCTGATTCATCTCTTAAATCTGATATTCCTGGTATTTTCTTCTCTTTAACAAGATCCGCAATATTCTCTATAAGCCTTGCTTTATTGACTTGATAAGGTAGTTCTGTAACTATTATTTTATGTCTATTATTCTCTTCTTCAATTTCAGCCTTAGCTCTAATTACAATTCTACCTCTACCAGTCTCATAGGCTGCCCTAATTCCTGATTGACCCATTATTGTTCCTGCTGTTGGGAAATCCGGCCCTTTTATATAAGTCATTAAATCTAATACAGTAGCCTCAGGATTTTCAATAAGCATTATTGTTCCATCTATAATTTCTCCTAGGTTATGAGGAGGTATGTTAGTTGCCATACCTACAGCAATACCCGAAGATCCATTAACAAGTAAGTTTGGATATCTAGATGGAAGTACACTTGGTTCTTGTTCCTCACCATCAAAGTTTGGAACAAAATCAACTGTGTTCTTGTTTATATCTCTAAGCATTTCAACAGAGATTTTATTCATTTTGGCTTCTGTATATCTCATAGCAGCCGCGCTATCTCCATCAACAGAACCAAAGTTTCCATGACCATCCACAAGCATATATCTCATTGAGAAATCTTGAGCCATTCTAACTAAAGCATCATAAACTGAAGTATCACCATGTGGATGATATTTACCTAAAACTTCCCCGACTATTCTTGCACACTTTCTATAACCTTTATCAGGAGTTATACCAAGTTCTTGCATAGAATAAAGTATTCTTCTATGAACTGGTTTTAATCCATCACGTACATCAGGTAAAGCTCTTCCAACTATAACGCTCATAGCATAATCTATATAGCATTTTTTCATTTCATTGTTTATATCAATGGGTATAATCTTTCCCTCATTAAAACTCATGTATTTCACCTCATATTTAGCATTATATATCTAAATTACTAACCTTCTTAGCATTTTTTTGTATAAATTCTCTTCTAGGTTCTACTTTATCCCCCATAAGAATAGTAAATACCTCATCTGCTAAAATGGCATCTTCGATATCTGCTCTTAATAAAATTCTAGTTTCAGGATCCATTGTTGTATCCCATAATTGAGATGCATTCATTTCCCCAAGACCTTTATATCTTTGTATATTAACACTACTGTCTTTTCCACCAAACTCTTCTAAAATCATCTCTGATTCTTTATCTGAATAAGCATATTGTTCTTTCTTACCCTTGCTTATTTTATATAATGGTGGTTGTGCTATATAAACATGGCCTTTTTCAACTAATTCTCTCATGTATCTATAAAAGAATGTTAATAAAAGAGTTCTTATGTGTGCTCCATCAACATCGGCATCTGTCATTATTATAATTCTGTTATATCTTATTTTTTCTATATCAAATTCAGGACCTATTCCAGCTCCTATTGCAGTTACTAAAGATCTTATTGTATCTGATCCTAAGATTTTATCTAATCTTTGCTTCTCAACATTCATTATTTTACCTCTCAAAGGTAAAATTGCTTGGAATTTTCTATCCCTTCCTTGTTTAGCTGAACCACCTGCACTATCTCCCTCAACAATGTATATTTCACATTCTTTAGGATCTTTAGATGAACAATCTGCAAGTTTTCCTGGCAACGAATTTCTTTCAAGAACCGATTTTCTTGTAAGTTCTCTAGCTTTTCTTGCTGCATCTCTAGCTCTAGAAGCTAATAATGCTTTTTCAACTATAGTTTTTCCAACTGCTGGGTTTTCTTCTAGAAATGTTGATACACCTTCTCCAACTATGGAATCAACAACCCCTCTAACCTCAGTATTTCCAAGCTTAGTCTTAGTTTGTCCTTCAAACTGTGGTTCTGATATTTTTACTGATACAACTGCTGTTAAACCTTCCCTTATATCGTCTCCTGAAAGATTTTTATCACTTTCTTTTAAATGACCAAACTTTTTAGCATAATCATTTATTACTCTAGTTAAAGCTGTTTTAAATCCAACTAAATGTGTTCCACCTTCAACAGTATCTATATTATTTGCAAAGGTAAATATGTTTTCATTGTACCCGTCATGATATTGAAGTGCCACTTCTACTGATATTCCATCCTTAAGACCCTCTACATAGATAGGTTCCTCATGTAAAGATTCCTTGTTTCTATTAAGGTAGGATACAAATGATTTTATACCACCCTCATAATGATAAGTCTCAATGGCATCAGTTCTTTCATCCATTAAACTTATATTTATTCCTTTATTTAAAAAAGCAAGTTCTCTAAGCCTTTGGGAAAGAGTTTCAAAATCATAAACTGTGTCCTCAAAAATTGATGAATCGGGCTTAAAGTGTACTGTAGTTCCTCTTTCATTACTAGTACCTATTTTTATAAGATTGCTAGTTACATTACCTCTTGAGTAAGTTTGTTTCCAAACTTCCCCTTCTCTATATACAGTAACATCACATTCCTCGGACAGTGCATTAACAACAGATGCTCCAACTCCATGTAACCCTCCAGATACTTTGTATCCTCCACCACCAAATTTTCCACCTGCATGTAATACAGTCATAATTACTTCAACTGTTGGCTTTTTTAATTTAGGATGCATACCAACTGGCATACCTCTACCATCATCTCTTACAGTTATTGAATTATCTTCATGGATATATATCTCTATATTTTTACAATATCCTGCTAAAGCCTCATCTATACTATTATCAACTATTTCATAAACTAAATGATGAAGTCCTCTTAAACTAGTGCTTCCAATGTACATACCAGGTCTTTTTCTTACAGCTTCAAGTCCCTCAAGTACTTGAATCTGATTTTCATCATAAGACATCTTATTTTCTTCTAACATAAAATTTCCTCCATTTTCTTGATGTAATCCTATGTCTAAAACAGATTAATCATTTTTTTAAGGATTATAATTAACATCCGTACGCTTTGTTAATGTTGATGATGATATTGGTGAATAATATATCTTACTCATTTTATTAACTTCTGCAATAACAAAAGATTTTGGCTCCTCATTTGTTACTCTCTCAACAAATCCATCATCCTCTGCCATTCTTAAAAATTGCATTGTATCTGCACTATATCTAGCAACATCAATATCAAAAATTCCAATTACATCTTTAACTGGAACAACTATATTTTCACCTAAATGTAAAAACACAAACATTCCTCCTTCTATGTTTTAACAATTCCATCTTTTACTATAAATATTTTAGAGTGCTCGTCTAAATATCTTGTTAAATCCTCTATTCCTGTGCAAGTTATTATTGTTTGTATATTATTAATAGATCTTAAAATATAACTTTTCCTACTAAAATCTAACTCTGATAGTACATCATCTAGTAGTAAAACAGGATACTCTCCCGTAATCTGCTTAATTATGTTTAAAGAAGCAAACTTTATAGTAAGTACTGAAGTTCTTTGTTGGCCCTGAGAGCCAAAGGATTTTGCATCTACGCCATTTAAAAGTATACTAAAATCGTCCTTATGCGGTCCTATTGATGTAACTCTTTTTTCTATATCTTTTCTTCTATTTTTTTCTAATAAATTCAATAAAGATTCTCTTATATTTTCAAAATTTTTCAAGCAAGAAATGTATTGGAAACTTATTTCTTCTTTTCCTGAAGTTATATCACTATGAATTTGCTTAGAATACTTGTTTAAACTATTTAAATATTCTAACCTAGCTTTTATTATGTATTCACCATACTGAGCTAATTGCATATCATAAACATCTAACATGGATTCATCTATTTTAGCACACTTTAATATAGAATTTCTCTCATTGATGATTTTATTATAGCTAACTAAATTATTATAATATTTTATATTTAATTGACTAATCTCCATATCCATAAACTTTCGTCTTATGCCTGGAGATTCTTTAACTATTTTTAAATCTTCTGGAGAAAACATAACAACATTAAAGATACCTATAAGTTCCCCAATTTTATTTATTTTTATTGAATTTATCTTTATAGCTCTTTTTCCATCTTTTAGTATCTTTATATCAATAATTTTATCTAATCTTTTTTTATAAACGTCTAATCTTATGAATGTTTCATTACAATTCCATCTTATAAGTTCTTTATCTTTATTAGTTCTGTGAGATTTAGCAAATCCACAGTAGTATATAAGCTCTAAAATATTAGTTTTCCCTTGAGCATTATCCCCTATAAAAACATTGACATTTGGACATAAATCTAAACTTAGATTTTTATAGTTTCTAAAATTTAAAGTTTGTAAGCTTTTAATATACATAAAAACACCCGTTACTTAAATTATAACATATTTTAACCTAATTTAGGCTATGTATTGATTATATTAACTTATAAATTTTACCATCAAATTCTACTAAATCATTTACTTTTAGTTTCTTTCCTCTTTGAAGGCAAACCTCTCCATTTACTTTTACTTCTCCGTTTTGAATAAACATCTTAGCATAAGATCCTAAATCAGCAGCTCCACACCACTTTAAGAATGAATCTAATTTTATAAAATCTGTATTTATCTTTACTTCTTCCATCTCTAAATAAACAAGCTTTAAAACTTGCTCCTTTCTTCACATTTTATTATTATATCCACTAAGACTTTATTGCCTAGTGGATATTTTTTAAATAGTATTATCTTGCTACTCTAACTGGTAAAACTAAATATTCACAAGAATTATTATTTTTATTTTTTATTATACAAGGGGAAACACTACTTGTTAACTTTATTTCTATTTTATCCCCTTCCATACTTTTTAAAACATCAATTAAATATTTTGAGTTAAAAGCTATTTGAAGGTCTTCGCCCTGAAGGTCTATAGAAACTTCCTCTCTAACTTTTCCTAGTTGAGAATTTGATGTTATGACTATTGAATCATCCTTTATGTCAAACTTAACTAAATTGCTATTTCCTTCTTTAGCCATAAGAGATGCTCTTTCTATACAATTCTGAAAATCTTGTTTGTTTACAGTTACTAAAACCTTATGTTCCTTTGGTAATAGTGTATCATATTTTATAAATTCACCTTCTAAAAGTCTAGAAATAACTTTTGTATTTCCCATATTAAATAATATATGGTTCGGTGTAAACGTAATGTTTACAAGATTATTTGAGTCTTCTAATATTTTTGCAACCTCATTTAAGGTCTTTCCTGGAATAACAGCATTTATGGTGTTTTCACTATTTATAAATTCACTTCTAAGGGCTAATCTATATCCATCTAAAGCAACCAAATTTAAGTTAGAATCCTTAATCTCAAAAAGTATTCCTTGAAGTATTGGTCTTGTTTCGTCTTGAGCAATAGCAAATGATGTTCCTTTTATCATATTTTTTAATAACCCTTGAGGTATTGTAAATATCATATTCTCATTTATTTTAGCTAAGTTAGGAAAATCATCTGCATTCATATGAACTAAATCAAATTTTGATTTTTGGCAAATAATTTGTAAAGTCTTATCGTCTGAAGTTGATATTTTAACATCATCATTTGGTAACTTTCTTATTATTTCTCCAAATATTTTTGCATCTACAACAACTTTTCCGTTTTCTATAACATCAGCTTCTAATCTTGTTTCTATGCTAACATCTTTATCAGAACCAATTAAAGTTATTATGTTGTCTTTAGCTTCTAGATATAAACCTTCTAAGATTGGCATAGTGGATTTACCAGTTATAGCTTTTTGAGCTATAGCTATAGCTTCTTGAAATTTTATTTTATTACATGTAAATATCAAAATTAATCCCTCCTGTGTATAAAGTTATTCACAATGGATTATACACTATATATAGATAATAAATAGATAAATATATAGTAGTAATAGTAATAGGGCCTGTGGATATGTGGATAAGTGTCTGTAACTATTGATATATCTACATTCCTTGTGTGAATAACCTGTTGATAACTTTGTTGAAAAATATATAACTTATTAACAGGTAAATGTGGATAACTTGATAGTTAAAAGATATCCACAAATTATCAACAATATTATTAACAATTTGTTGATAACTTTGTTAATTGTTTTGATTTAATAGGCTGTAAATGTCATTAATAGTGGTTTGTAATACTTCATCGGTCTTTAAATTCTCAGAAATTTTTTCATATGCATGTATTACTGTTGTATGATCTCTACCTCCAAACTCTTCACCTATTTTAGGTAAAGACATGTCAGTAAGCTTTCTACTAAGATACATTGCTATTTGTCTAGGGTAAGCAATATTCCTAGTTCTTCTTTGAGATTTTAAATCTTCAACTCTTAAATTAAAATAATTTGCTACTGATTCTTGAATGATTTTTGTATCTATTGGTAACTCTTCCTTATTAGATATTATATCTTTAAGAGCTTCTGAGGCTAAATCTACTGATATAGCTTTAGTAGTTAAAGAGGAGTAAGCAACTATTCTTATTAGAGCACCTTCAAGTTCTCTAATATTTGATTTAATCTTTGTAGCAATATACACCATAACATCATTTGCAACGTTAAGACCTTCTACATCTGCTTTTTTCTTAAGTATTGCCATTCTAGTTTCAAAATCAGGTGGTTGAATATCTGCAATAAGACCCCATTCAAATCTAGAACGCAATCTATCTTCTAGTGTATGAATTTCCTTAGGAGGTCTATCAGAGGATAAAATTATTTGTTTACAGTCCTCATGAAGTGCGTTAAATGTATGAAAGAATTCTTCTTGAGTTCTTTCCTTACCTGCTATAAACTGAATGTCATCTATTAAAAGAACATCAACCTTTCTATATTTATTTCTAAACTCTTCATTTTTATCATCTTTAATTGCATTTATAAGTTCATTTGTAAATTTCTCTGAAGATACATAAACAACTTTAGCTTTAGGGTTTTGTTCTAATATGTAATGACCAATAGCGTGCATTAAGTGAGTTTTTCCAAGACCAACTCCTCCATATATAAATAGAGGGTTATAAGCTTTAGCTGGAGATTCTGCAACAGCTAAAGATGCTGCGTGGGCAAATCTATTGCTATTTCCAATTACAAAAGATTGAAATGTATACTTTGGGTTTAATGATGTAGACATTTCATCATTTATAATTATAGAATTTTTATTTGAGGGTAACTTCTTTTCTTTAGTTTCTTCTATAGTAGATAGTTTTTCTAAATCAGCTTCTAATAAAAATTCTATATCATAGTTTTTAGATGTAACTATCTTTAAACCTTTTATTAAAAAGGATTTATAACGCTTATCTAGAATTCCTTTTGTAAAATCATTAGGAACTCTAAGTTTTAATAAATTGTCAGATAAAGAAATGGGCTCACAACTTTTTATCCATGTATTAAAGCTAATTTCGGACATTTCACCTTTGACTATGTTAAGTGCTTGTTCCCATAAATTTTTTAATTGGGTATCCATTTTATATCCTCCAGTTAATAATAGTAGTGTTTATAAATTTAAGTTATCCACAAGTTATCCACATGTTATCCACATAAATTAAAAATAATCACATATATGTGGATAAAGTTATCCACATGTTGATAAAATTGTGGATAAAATTTTAATATTAATCAAAGAATATTTATTTGATATTATGTGGAAAAAAATAGATAAAGATAATTTAATGGCTTATAATCTAGTTTTATTAAAGTAAAATATTTAAAACAGAATAAAATATACAAGTTATCAACAAGGTTGTTAACATTTGTGGATAACTTGTATATCTCATTAAGTTATTAACAATTCATCAACATGATAACATAAATATATATACTTGTTCAATAAGTTATCCACAAAAAATAAAATTGTGGATAACTTAAATTGTTTATAACTTTTACTATTATTTATTAAATTTTAAATAATTGCAACAGGTAATACGAAAAAATAGAATATTTTTTAAAATTATTGATTTTCTTGACATGGATTAATTTCAAATATATAATTAAAAAGTAATACCTAAATGCATAGCATGAAATCAGGCTATAATTTAATTAAAAATAAATATTTTATTTAAGGGGGTGTATTTTAATGTTTATGACATACCAACCTAAGAAAAGACAAAGAAGCAAAGAACACGGATTTAGAAAAAGAATGAAAACTAAATCAGGAAGAAATGTTCTTAAAGCAAGAAGACAAAAAGGTAGAAAAAAATTAACAGCATAAGGGCCGCATT
>CAUWNL010000103.1:0-10241 GCA_963559995.1 uncultured Sarcina sp. | reverse complement strand
ATACAATATTTATTATATATCCCTCTAGATTTATCATTCCATGTAAAAGATAATATGTTCCTATACACCATGATAATACTGAAAGAACTAATAATACTATATGAGGTATGGCTACTTTTAATTGATAGTAAGGTTTATCACTTGATATATCCTTTGGAGTTACGTTAAACTTGGTTTTTACACCAAATAATTCTCTTATAACTGATAATGATATATGTGGCGCCATAGCAACTTCATATATGTGAGACCATTTTATACTTCTATTTCCTGGAGATAATACCTTAAATACCAGCATTTCTCCTAAATAAAATGGTATAAAAAATGTTAAAAGTTCTACAATTGTTGCTCTTAACACTAGAACTCCAAACATAAGATAAGCCATAGGCCAAAGCATATATACCATCTTTTGAATACTAGAGAACCAATATATAACTCCATCTATATATGCTATTTTTTGTGGTAAAGTTAACTTCTTTCTAAATATTGGATTAAACTCTCTTATTACTTGAAGATTTCCTCTACACCAACGATCTCTTTGTTTTACAAGATCTGCATAGGTTGTTGCACTAAGTCCATAAACAAGTTCTTCGTTTATAAATAATGTTTCATATCCTTCCTCTTGAAGCATCATCCCAACTGCCATATCTTCTGTTATAGAGCATGTTGGGTATCCACCAATTTTATCTACATATTTTTTTCTAAATATAGCATTTGTCCCTATATGTAAAACTGCATTTATAGAAGCTCTTGCTGTTTGTATATCTCTCATAAAGAAATCCTGTTCATTTGGAATATCCTTATCTAGATTATATTGATACATATCTTGATTATAATAAACTTGAGGTATTTGAACAAAGGCTAATTTCTCTTTTGAAAAATATCCAACTGTTCTTTCTAAAAAATTCTTTTTAGGAATCATATCTGCATCTAATACTGCGAATAAATCCCCCTTTATAATTTTTAGAGCATTATTTATATTACCAGCTTTAGCACCTTCATTGCCTTCTCTTGTAATATAACCTGCACCATATTTTTTGCTTAGCGCTTTCATACTCTCACGCTTACCATCATCACAAATATAAACTTTAAGTTTTCCCTTCACATAATTCATATTAAGTGCTGCTATCATTGTTTTTTCTACTAACTTTAAAGGCTCATTATATGTACAAATAAGTACATCTACATTTGGCACTTCTCCGTCTTTAAAATCTGCTAATGTTTTTCTCTCTACAACATATTTTTTTGTAAAAAGATATTGGAAATTAAAGAACTGAATCATTCCAATGATTTCAGCAATAATAAGTATTATCCCTAGTATAAGACTTAAAATAGAGTTATCTGGAATTGTAGTAAATCTAAATCCTATATAAGTTACACAGACTATTATACTAACTATTATTAAAACTCTTTTAAAGTCTGGTTTTATTTTTGCTAATATGAAACTTGCAATTAAGATACACATAGCAATAATAAAGTACATCATTTATACCCTCCTTATTTTTTTACTTTACTCTGTCCTCCTTTTAATTAATTTTATAATTTTTAGAATTATAACTACTAATTAATAATATAATACTATTACAATATTATTGCAAACTTATTATTTAATGCTTTATATGAAAAAAACTGCATTAGAAATAATTTTTTCCAAGATATTAATACTAATCACACTTTTATATCAATACCTAATTAAATATTTCAATACAGTTTTTAATTATTAGCCCTTGGACATAGTGGCTCCTACCTCTGGAAGATCTAATACATTATTTTCTTTAACATATCTTTGAATTTTCTTAGTATCATAATATGCCTTTAGGTTATCAGTATATACACTTATAACATTCCTAATTTCCATAGTAGATAGCTCTTTAAACTTAATTCCAACTGAATTTCCATCTATTCTACTAACTACACCATTTATAAAACAATGATAGCCTTTATTAGGTATATCAATAGTTATATCTTGTCCAACTTTTACTTTAGTTTTTCTTATAAATCGTTTATCTTTCTTAACTAATTTATTTATATTTAGACTTATTCCTACACCTTCTTCAGATATATCTATAATTTCACATTGACCAAGTTCACAACCATTAATACCAAATTGAGTCTTCATAGGTGTTTTTAAAACAACACGTTCTGTTTTTCTAAATATTGGCTTTTGATATGCAACTTTTATACATGTTATCATTGCCATAAAATTATATAAACTCCAAGCAATATTTATTATATATGGTCCAATCCCCATATATCCTTTTAATAAACAGTATGTTCCAACAATCCATGCAATAACTGATATTATTGCTAAAACTATATGTGGCATAGCTATACCATATTGGAAATATGGCTTCTTATTCACTCCATCTTTAGGTGTAACATTAAAACCTATTTTAAACTTAAAAAGTTCTCTAAGAACTGATAAAGAAATATGTGGAGCCATAGATACTTCATATATGTGAGACCATTTTAAACTTCTAGTTCTTGGTGATAATGCAGCAAATACTAATATCTGTCCAAGGAAAAATGGTATAAACATTTCTAACAAATTAATTAAAGTAGTATTTAATATTAAAACTCCAAATATTAAATAAATCATAGGAGCTATCATATACACCATCTTTTGCAAACTAGAAAACCAGTATATAACTCCATCTACATATGCAATTTTTTGAGATAATGTAAGTCCCTTTCTCACTAAAGGATTAAACCCTCTCATTACCTGAAGATTTCCTCTACACCAACGATCCCTTTGTTTTACTAAATCTTCAAAAGTTGTAACACTAAGACCATAAACAAGTTCTTCATTTACAAATATTGTTTTATATCCCTTATCTTGCAGAAGCATTCCAACTGCCATATCCTCAGTTATTGAGATTGTTGGATATCCACCTATTTCATGAACATATTGCTTCCTAAACACTGCATTTGTCCCTATATGTAAAACTGCATTTATGGAAGCCCTTGCTGATTGAATATCTCTCATAAAGAAATCTTGTTCATTTGGAACCTTCTTTTTAAGATTGTACTGATACATATCTTGATTATAGTAAACTTGAGGTGCTTGTACAAATGCTACTTCTTTTTCTGAAAAATATCCAACTGTTCTTTCTAAAAAATTCTTCTTAGGAATCATATCTGCATCTAGTACTGCAAATAAATCACCTTTTATAAATTTCAATGCATTATTTATATTCCCAGCTTTTGCACCTTCATTACCCTCTCTAGTTATATAACCTACTCCATATTTATTACACAACTCTTTTAAGTTGTCTCTTTTTCCATCATCACAAACATAAACTTTAAGTTTTCCTCTAACATAATTCATTTCAAGAGCTGCAAGCATTGTTTTTTCTACTAATTTTAACGGTTCATTATAAGTACATATAAGAACATCAACTGCAGGTATCTTGTCTTCATCAAAATTAGCTAAAGTCTTTCTCTTTAATTTATAATTTTTTGTAAATAAATACTCAAATATAAAAAATTGAGATACTCCAATAAGTTCTGAAATAAGTAGTATTGCCCCTAATATAAAACTCAATACTGAATTAGTAGGGACTGTTGTAAATCTCCAAACTATATAAGTAATAGTTATAACACTACTCATTATTATCAACATTTTTCTATATTCTGGTTTTATTTTAGCTATTGCAAAACTTATAAGAAGAAGGGCAATAGCTATGGTAAAATATATCATTTTCTTCACATCCCTCATTTCTTTATTATTTTAAATTTGCAATATAATACTAACATCACCCCCTTAAATCTACTTCATTTTACATTATTTAATGAATATATTCTATAGCTTTATATATATAATTGTCAATTAATTTATACCTTGTAAGGAACTCATTTGTCTAATTTCTATATAATGTAACAAAAATCAGCATAACAAGTAAACATTATTAATTGCTTATATTTTCACCTTAACAATTTATTCTATATTCCTCTAAAGCTTTGCTTAATTGATCAGGACAAGATGTCCCTTTTCCTCTGCAATCAATTCCTTTTAATCTTTCAATAGCTTCATTTACATCCATACCATCTATAAGTTTAGATAGACCTATTAAATTTCCTGGACATCCATTTATAAAGTTTAAATTCTTAACTTTATTATCAACAATATCAAAACTTATTTCTTTTGCACAAACTCCCGATGGCTTAAATTTCATAATAAAATCCCTCCTTTTTTTATTTACATATTATCTTATACCTAAATGATTTTACAATCAACAGTAAATTTACCAAGTTAGGATTTTATTATTATCTATTGTATTTTATTGCTAATATGATAAAATTTTTGCTATATTTTTAGAAATTTTATTTTCTATGATGTATAATAAAATTTCATATAATCTAAATCAATAAAAAAACATTTCCTTGATATCAAGGAAATGTTTTTTTATTGATTTATTAACCTTCTTGGAAAAATACCTTATAACACATCATTGCTTCGTATATATCTGCTTTTGAAGCAACCTCATATGGTGCATGCATATTTTGAAGAGCAACACCACAATCTATAACTTCCATGTTATATTGGGCTAATATATAGGCAATAGTTCCACCGCCACCTTGGTCTACCTTTCCAAGTTCTCCTGTTTGCCATGTTACATTATTTTTATCCATTATGTTTCTTAAGTGAGCTATAAATTCCGGATTTGCATCATTACATCCTGATTTTCCACGAGCCCCTGTGTATTTGCTAAATACTACTCCATTTCCTAAAAATGCAGTGTTTTTCTTTTCAACAACTGCTGGGAAATTTGGATCATATGCAACAGTTACATCTGCTGATAAGAATCTAGAATTAGCTAAAGTTCTTCTTAACTTAAGTTCTGAATAATCATCTAATCTATCCATAACTTCTGCTAAAATATTTTCAAAATATTTTGATGTCATTCCAGTAGCTCCAACGCTTCCGATTTCTTCTTTATCAACAAATAATCCTACGCAAGTTTTGTTAGTTTTCTCAATTTGAAGCATTGCTTCAAAAGAAGTATATGCACATATTCTATCATCATGGCCATAAGCCATAATCATACTTCTATCTAAGCCATAATCTCTAGCTTTTCCAGCTGGTACTATTTCAAGTTCTGAAGATACAAAATCCTCTTCATCTATATTATATTTTTCTTTTAAAAGCGCTAAAATGTTTTCTTTAACCTTTTCTTTAGCATCCTCATTTTTAACTGGAATACTTCCAACTAGAAGATTTAAATCTTCTCCCTCTATAACAACAGAAGCCTTTTTCCCTAATTGATCTGCTGATAAATGAATTAGAAGATCAGATATTCCAACCACAGGATCTTCATCATCTTCTCCTATAGCTATATTTATTAAAGAACCATCTTTCTTAATTACAACACCATGAATTGCTAAAGGAAGCGCTACCCATTGATATTTCTTAATTCCACCATAATAATGAGTTTCCATCATTGCAAGATTTGAATCTTCATATAGTGGGTTTGCTTTTAAATCTATTCTAGGTGCATCAATATGAGACCCTACAATTCTTAATCCATTTTCTAAAGGTTCTTCTCCTATTATAAACATTGCTAGGCTTTTACCTTTATTAGTTGAATATAATTTATCTCCAACCTTTATTTTTTGTCCTTTTTTTATTATTTCGTCTAAATTCTTATATCCATTAGCTTTAGCTATTTTAACAAGTTCTACAACACATTCTCTTTCTGTTTTAGCTTTTGACATAAATTTTTTATATCTATTTGAAAAATCTAATACTAGAGTTTTATCTGCATCTGAATATTTTTCCCATGCACAAGCTACTTTTTTTTCTGTTTCTTTTACCACGTTATCTTTCCCCTCCCAAATATTAATTAAATTAATTTTATAATAGAACTATAATATTGTCAAAGTATTCTTTTATGCTTAAAAATAACTAATAATATAAATGTAACAAGTATTAAAAATATAATTACCCCATAAAAACCTAAAGCGTATTCCTTAAAAGGCATATAATCAAAACTCATAGAAAATAAGGCCGTTACAAGTTCAAGAGGCAGGAATATAGCTGTTATAATTGTAAAAACTTTCATTAGTTCATTTGTTTTATTAGCTATTTCTGATTCATAAGCTTCCCTAACTAAAGCCAATTCTTGGGATAAATTATCTAAGGCTATCATAAGCTTCTCTAATTTTTTACTTGTAGCTTTAAAAAAGACTACAGCTTCATTATTTATAATACCGTTTTCATTCAATGAAAGAGTATCCCCTATATATCTTAATGGTTTTAAAAGTTTCCTAAGCTTATAAGCTTCTCTACGGACAAATAATAATGCATTTAACTGTTCCTTATGTGGTTCTTTTAAAATATCAAGCTCTATCTTATCACCTTTAGTCTCAAGTTCCGATATTATATTATAATTTTTCACTATAATCCTATCCAAAATATAGTAGAGAATTATAGATGGATCTTTTATTTCTTTTAAAAGATGACAATTTTTATTTTCTTTTATATCCTTTATAAGCTCTTCTAAAAGTTTTATAGGACTCTTATAGACAGTTATTATAAAATCTTCACCTAAAAATATATCCATTTCTTTAGATTTTATTTCACTATTTTCTTGCTCTAATATACCTATCAAAATAAATATGTACTCGTTATAATAATCAATTCTTTGCTCTTGATTATAATCTAAACATTCATCAACACACTCTTTACTAAAAAGATATGAGATTTTTTTAATCTCTTGTGATTCTGCAACAATCCAACATTTAAAAGTATCTTTCTCCCAATTATTTTCTATTTTAAATTCATTATCAATATTAAATATAACCACATCTTATCACCTAACTTTTGATATGGTTATATTTTCTTCATAAAACATAGAATTTATTCTTCTTCAAGTTCCATCATTCTTTTTTCTATAATCTCTACTGGAGTTGTATTAGACATTAAGTTATATCTATAATTAGCCGCAGCAGCTTCTATAATAACTGCTATATTTCTTCCTGGTCTTACGGGAACTCTAAGCTTTTTAACCTTAACGCCTAATATTTCTAAATATTCATCATTTATTCCTAATCTATCGTAATCTCCATCATCTTTCCAATGTTCAAAATGAATTACTATTTTTATCTCTTTAGCAGCTAAAATAGAACTTAATCCATAAAGGGCTGATACATCTATTATCCCCATACCTCTAACTTCTAACATACCAAATGTTATTCTAGGAGATGTTCCCATAAGTTCCCCATCTAATTCTTTAATATCTACTGCATCATCTGAAATAAGCCTGTGACCTCTTTTTATAAGTTCTAAAGCTGTTTCACTTTTACCTATTCCACTTTCACCAGTTATTAGCATACCTATTCCATAAACATCTACTAAAACTCCATGAAGTCTGGTTTCTGGCGCCATCTGATCTGCTAAGTACATAGTTAATTTACTTATAAACTTTGTAGTTATCATATCAGTTCTTAAAACCCATGTTTTATTTTTTTTAACAGCTTTTAAAACTTCATCATGAACTTCTAAATCCCTAGTTATTATCATACAAGATATATCAAATGAAAAGAATTTATTTAATCTCTTCTTTCTAATATCTTGTCCCATATCTTCTATAAAACTCCACTCTGCTTTTCCTATAACTTGAATTCTCTCTGGAGCAAAATAATTATAAAATCCTGCAAGTTGAAGTCCTGGTCTATTTATATCATTTACATTTATAGGAACGTTTTCCTCACCCTTAAGCAAAACTTCTAATTTAAAATCTTTGATAAGCTTTTCTACAGTTACACTCAAATTTATCACCCTTTGAAATTAATGTCTTTTATTACTAATATCTTTTTTATTATTTAATTTTATTGTTTCTAATTGAGCTCTTAAATTATTTTTAAAACTATCTATATATTGCCTTCTTAAAGTTTCTTGCTCCTTTTTTTCTACTTCTGTTAATCCTTCTTCTTTACTTTTTTTATTTAATTCATTTATTCTATTTACTAGTTCATCTATATTCATTTACAAATTCTCCTTGATTTTTATAAAATTTATTTTAATATAAACTAAATTATTTACCAATTCAGTAACATAATTATAATAACATAATTAAGTAACTTATACCATAAACATTATAAAAATAGACCTAGTAAAAAACTAGATCTATTAAAATCAAATATTAAATCTCCCATTATGCCGTCACACCTATAGCTTTATACCTGCGTCTCGCAGGTGGGCTTTGTGCAACTTTCATTAATAATCTTCTGCTATCTAAAAGATAAAACCTAAAGGTTTGAAGTCCTATTAACTAGAGCCTATTACAAATCCCGAAAAAGTAATGTAGGTTAAAAATATAAGCTTCGCGTACATCTCAGGACAAATTAATTTATGTCTTTATTATAGCATATTATAATTTAAAATCAATAAATTTAAAAATTTTTTTATAGATTTATATATTTAAATCATACATTATTTTATCGATATCAAGATCATCATCTTCTGAAGCAATAGCTAATAAAAATTCCTTATATTCATAATTTTCTTTACTTATTTCACGACCTACAAATTCAATCTCTAAGTTTAAATCTACAACTAAATCTTCCATAATTTCTTCTACAGAATCTTGAGCTATATCATCTAAATAAGAAACTATGCCTTCACTAATCCACTCAATACTATTTTCTTCAAAATCAGTTTCTTCATTTGCGTAACATTTAGCAGCATTTATTTCTACCTCATCAAACTCATAAAAAACTTTAACAACTAAAGTGTTTTCGTAATCTACTTCTTCAATAACTGATAAATCGCTGTTTTCTAAATAATCTAATACTTTTATTTTATCCATAAAAATTCCTCCTAAATTAAAAAACTAAAATGATTAAAATTTATTTTTCATTATATAATAATTCTTTATATTTCTTTTTAACTTCATTAAACTCATTATCTTCCTCTACAAGATTATATTCTATTTTGTCTAAAACACTATCAACTCTAAATACAAAAGCATCATCCTCATTTTTTTCACCTTCAAGTGGGGATAATATTATATATTCTTTTTCATCCTTTGTATCTTCATTTAAAAATATTTTAGCTACTACTTCAAATTCTATCTTATTTCCATCTTCATCTTTAAAAGCCATTACTTTATTTTCTTCCATTTTTTAAAATCCTTTCAAAATAAATTCTTAGTAAATAAGTTTTGATATATTATCTTTATAGAAAATATATTCATAATGAAGTGCTCTAGTTAAAACTACATATAATAACTTTTTATCCATTTCATTATCCTTATATTGCATTTCATCTAAATTATAAACTATAGAACAGTCAAACTCTAGCCCTTTAGTAAGATATGATGGTATTATTATTTTTTCTAATTTTAACTCTTTATTTTCTTCCTTAACTAAAGTAAAATCATATTTTGAATATTTTTTTACTGCATCTTTTATTTTTTTACATTCCTTCGCACTTTTTCCGATTATAGCTATAGATGTTCTCCCTTCTTTTATAATTTTTTCTACTATTTTATCTAAGTTTTCACAAAAATCTTTATTGCTATTAAATTTTATAATCTTAGGTTTTTTTCCATGTCTTAATATTGGTTTTGCAGAGATTTCATAATTTTTTTGTTTTTCTAAAACCTTATTTGCAAACTCTATTATCTCAACAGTGCTTCTATAACTTTGTTTTAATGTTTTATAAATTCCCTTTTCCTTAAATATATTGTCTATTACACTATTCCAATCTTTAACTCCTTTATAATAATATATACCTTGACCTAAGTCCCCTACAATTGTTAAAGAAGTTCCCTTTGACATCATTGATATAACTTCCATTTGCATCATTGAATAGTCCTGTGCCTCATCTACAACTATATGCTTTACTAAATCATTGTCTAAAATACCTTCTATCTTAAGTTTCATATAAATCATAGCACCTAAATCATCTGCATCCACTATATTACTTTTCATATTTTCTTCTAAAGATTCTCTTATAAATTCTCCTAAATCTTTAGGAATTACCTTACATATTACTTTTTCAAAAAACTCTTCATCTTTAAACATATCTAAATAAATATTAGATGTAGTTAAGCCTTTCCACTTTTCAAAATATTCATTAAACTCCTTTTTTAAAACATTTTGAAACTCCCTTTTAAAATTATCCCTCTCATCATAAAGCTCTATAAGTTTTTCTCGTCTTTCTTTAGAATCTTCCATTTTCTTTTTAAGTCTAGCAATATTATACTCATAATAAAAATCAATTTTATCTAAAACGGATA
>CAUWNL010000102.1:0-10260 GCA_963559995.1 uncultured Sarcina sp. | reverse complement strand
TTTTAATTAAATCCATTAGGTTGCATCGACAAAAATATGTATAAGCAAATCATAACTATAAAACCTAAAATAATTATGATTTTTAAAATAAAATTCATTTTTTTAAACTTTTTATCTTTTTTCTCCTCTTCAACTAAATCTATCATATCTGACGTATCTATTTTAAATTTGTCATCCATAACACATTTACACTCCTATTTATTTTTCATTTGTATATGTTATTATAACATTTTTCTACATTTATAGTACCCCATAATACAAACTTGGCAAAAAAATGAGTAATTTTTTTATTTCCTAAATATGTGTATAAAAATGTAATGCTATCCATAAGAAATATTTAATTATTACATTCTCTAATCTTTAATAATTTATTGAATTTAAGAAAATCTTCTCTAAATCATTATCTGTAGAATATTTATTTTTAGCTCTTCTAGTGTTCCATTAAACATTAATTTTGTCTTTTTTTAATATATAAGCTAATACGTTAAATGTTTTACGTGTTTCTTTATATCGCAAATTAAATACACTGTGTGAAAATTTGATTATATCTTTTACCAAGTCTAATATTATAAAAATATTAAATATGAAAAACTAGAGAATTTTTAAATGCATTTTAAAAAACCTTCCTATCTATAATTTAGTAGGAAAGTTTTTTAGTTTACTAGTTTATTTTTAATGATTCTTATTTAGATTCTTCGTGTACCTTTCTTACAGGAACAAATTCTGAAGTTGTATCATTAGGATCAATATATACATAATCTCCACTCATATTTTTTTTAAGTCCTAAAGATGCCATTTTCTTTTTACTATTTCGTTGTTTAGTAGTCATTTTAAATCACCTCAATACTTATATTTACCATTTGAAATCATACTATTCTATATATTTTTTATAGTAGCTTTACATAGATTACTTCAAGCATCTATAGGGCTAGTAAAAATTATTTAAAAGCTATGTATATTTAAAAGATCCCTTGCTAATAATATTGAAGGTAGGAGGTGAGAAGTAATGAGTTATAATAACAATAACAGTAAGAATAACAATAATAACAGCAACAATAACAACAATAACAACAATAACAGCAACAATAACAACAATAACAACAATAATAGATAATTTGTTGTCAAATATTTATAAAAGTTAAAATAATAACTTTTATTTAGAATAAAAAAATATAAAATGAGGTGAAAAGTAATGAATTACAATAATAGCAACAATAACAACAATAACAGCAGCAACAATAACAACAATAGATAATTATTGTTAAATATTTTATAAAAGTTAGAGTAATGGCTTTTATTTAATTAGCATAGTGCTAACAAAATCTTTATAGACTTTGTTAGCACTTTTATAATTAGTGAAAACAGATAGTTTTTAAATATTCTATCTGTTTTTTAGTTTATTAATTATCTATATCTTTTGCCTTATATACTACTTCTCCATTAATTATAGTATACATTGTTTTAGTAAATACCTCCATTGGATTCCCATCAAAAATTGCAATATCTGCATCCTTCCCCACTTCTATGCTGCCAACTCTATTTGATACATTACATATTTCGGCAGCATTTATTGTAATTGCTTTAAGAGCCTCTTCAACTCCTAAGCCTTCTTTGGCTGCAAAACCTGCGCAAATAGGTAAGTCTTGAATTCTTGTAACTGGATGATCTGTAGTAATTGCTACTTTAACACCAGCTTTATGTAACACACCTGCTGTTTTAAAGTCTGAGTTTTGAGTTTCTATTTTATTTCTTATGGCTAGAGAAGGCCCTACTATTGCCGGAAACCCTGATTCTTTAATCTCTTCTGCAATTAAATGTCCCTCAGTACAATGATCTAGTGTTAATTTTAAATTAAATTCTCTAGCTATACGAATTGCTGTTAAAATATCATCAGTTCTATGTACATGTGCCTTTAATGGAATTTCACCATTAATTACTGGTAACCAACATTCCTTATTAAATACTTTTTCAAAATTATCACCATTTTTTAGAGCATTTTTTTTATTTTCATTATATTGTACAGCATCAGATAATTCTTCACGTAAAAGTGCTGCTACTGACATACGAGTAGAAGGCATCATATTTTTTTTATTATAATTTGTTTTAATATTTTCTCCAAAAGCAATTTTCATTGCAGCAGGTTCAAGAACAACCATATTATCTATTGCTCTACCATAAGTTTTAATAAATAAAAACTGTCCCCCCACCACATTTGAACTTCCAGGACCAACCATTACTCCAGTAATACCAGCGCTTAATGCATTATGGAATGCTGAATCCATAACATTAACCCCATCTAGAGCTCTAAGATGGGGTGTAATTGGTTTATTTAATTCATTGCAATCATCACCTTCAAAACCTTTTCTCTCCTCTTTAATTCCTATATGACAGTGAGCTTCTATTATTCCTGGCATTACCCAACAATTTTTTGCATCAATTATCTCACACTTTTCATTACTATCTACCTGTATATTGGTTCCTATCTTTTTTATCTTTTTATCTTTTATCAAAATAGACCCACAATTATAATTATCTCCAGACATGGTCATTATTTTTCCATTTTTTATCAATAACATACTATTAAATCCTCCTCTATTGGCCAGTATAATCTGTATTTTAATCTATTATCATAAAATACCATTATAAAACATATTATTCACATTCCTAAAATTAATATACCCATATCTATTTACATAAAATTCAAGGATCTATTATAAAGTTCTTACTCAATTAAATATAATATACAAATAATAACTGAAGAATATTTAATTATTTATTATCAAAATAAAAAGAGCTCCAAATTAGGAGCCTTAACAATTTATTATGTAGCTATTTAAAAAATATACTATATATAATTATATAATATCAAGAGGATTAATTTTATCTTTCTCTGTAATCCTTCTAATAACCTTACATGGATTTCCAACTGCTATTACACCTTCTGGAATATCTTTTGTAACAACACTACCAGCACCGATTATACTACCTTTTCCAATAGTTACTCCACCACAAACTACAGTGTTTGCTCCAATCCAAACATCTTCTTCTAAAGTAATAGGTTTAGATGTGCAAATACCTACTTTAGTTCTTTGATGTGGATCTATTGCATGACCTGAGCAAGCTAAACAAACTCCCGGTGCAATAAAAACACTAGCTCCAATATGGACTGGTGAAGTATCCAATATTACACAATTATAATTTATAAGAGCAAATCCATGTGTATGTATATTAAATCCATAATCACAACGAAAAGAAGGTTCGATACTAATTGATGGATTATATGTACCTAATAAATCTTTTAAAATTTCACTACGTTTCTCTTCTTCATCTGGACTAGTCCTATTATATTCCCAACAAAGATTTTTTGCCTTTTTTTGTACGTCTAAAAGTTCATTTGAATGCTTATAAGCAAAGTTTTTATTTGTTTTCATAATTTCTGCTATGTTCATTTTTTCACCTCTAATATTTATATTATTGAGAATATTTATTATACACTAATATTTTCTATTTTATAAAATGGGATTATAGTTCACTTTATTAATAAAAAATAAGTAAAACTAATATATAATACTTAAGTTTGTACAATATATTAGTTCATCAATACAATAATATATTAAATTTATTGTTTGTTTTATTTATATTAAAACTATTTATGTAGACGCAAGTTGACCTTGCATTATCAATTATATATAATTTTATCTGCTAAAGATATATACTAGAATCTGAATTTTACTAAAAAAATCTATCTTTATTGTGCCTTAGCACAATGAATATGTTAAAAAGGAGCTTATTTATGAAATTACCCAACCTAACCAATTCCTTAATAGATGCTGTTTATTCAAACAAAGGTTTGCAGCATATTATTGATACTGCTAGAGATGCCTTAGGCCATGAGATACTTGTATTAGATAGTAGCTTTAAGATTATGGCACTGTCTTATGATATTAAAGCTTTAGGTAAATTTCCTAAAGATATAATGGTAGGACAATATCTAGATTCAAGTACTATTAAATTTATACAAAACAATAACATTCTTTCAAAAACTCGTAATAATGGAGCAAGTCATTATATAAAGAAGTTAGACCCTTTAGATGGAACTTTAGTTACTTTAATACATATAGAGGGCATTGAAGTGGGGGAACTTATTATATTTGAAATGGGTAAAAAATTTCAAGATATAGATTTTGAAGTTGCAAAATCTCTTAGCAAGCTACTATCTATTGAACTTCAAAAAACAAATTTCTTCAATATTAATAAAGACTTTATGTCTAATTATATGTTAACTGATTTAATAGAAAAAAGTTTTATTAGTGAAGATATAATCTATAAAAGATTTCATCATTTAGAACTGCTTAAGTCAAAAACATTTTATATTATGGTAATAACAAATAAACAACTTCAATCCTTTGATAGTAAAATACCCTTTATTATTCAATCTTTAAAGTTTTTTATTCCTTTAAATAATAGTATTGTTTACAAATCATCCTTGGTAAGCTTTATTGATGAATCTATGGCAGATAACTTATTTAATAATAAAAATTTAGGATTTAAGGAATATTTAAGTACTAACTCTCTCTATGCAGGTATTAGTTTAAAATTTTCTACACTTTCTACTAGTAGAAAATACTATTTACAGGCTCTTAAAGCAAATGAGATTGGGCAATTACAAAATATACATATCTCTCACTATGAAAAATGTACAAAATACATAATTGCAAATTTAATTAGTACCCAATACGATTGGCAAGATTTTTGCCATCCTGCCATTCTTCTTTTAGAAAAGAAAGACAAAGAAGAAGGTTCTAATCTTTTAGAAACTCTTAAATATTATATTTATTTTACTAATTCACCAAATGACGCTGCTAAAACTTTATGTATACATAGAAACACATTATTTTATCGTATTAATAAGATAAAACAGATATGCCATATTACCTTAAACAATGCTGATGAAATTCTGTATATCTATTATTCTATCAAACTTCTTGAATTTAACAATAAATACTTATGCTAGCTTTCACTTATATTGTTATTTCTAAATTTTATATTCTAAGAGAAAAATTTTAAATACCAAAGAATATTTCCCTGTGGATCTTTTACCTATAGGATATCCAAGTGAAGACTTTCACCCTCATAAGCTTCATAATATACGTAAAGATATAAATGAAACTGTATTCTTTAATTCTTTTAAAGATGAAGATACTACAAAATAACTAAAATATAAAATATTCTATAAAAAAACACTTGTGTTAGCCAAGTGTTTTTTTACATATCTATTTAATTTCTTCTAAATATTTATTATACAGCAACTCAAAACCCTTAGCTCCTACGTCTTTACCTGTTTTCAAATCATAATATTCTTTTAATCTTTCTACTTTATCTATATCTTCTTCATATTGAAGTGAAATTTTTTTAGAGATAAAATATTTTTTATTATTCTTAATAGCTTGTATTACATAATTTAATATTAAATCAACATTATTAAAAAGTTCATCATCTCCTTTAACTATAACTTCCGCTATACAGTTTTTAAAGCTATGCTTTATTTCTTTTAAATAAGTCCATTTAACAGTTTTATCATTTCTTCTGTTAAATATTAAATATTCATTTATATATAAATCCAATCCTGATGAATGCTCTTTAAAAGCTTCATATAGATTTACATCCATTGAAAACTTGGCTTTAGGATTATTAACAACAAACTTTTTACTTGCTATTAATAATCCCTCTGTTTTCCCTGGATTAATGTTATGATTATTTAGCGTTAGCTTTAATTTATTACTTATTATCTTATATTTATAAGTTTTTCCTAGGTTTTTAACTAGGTTTGTTATAAAATTTCTAGCACTTATTTCTTTTAAAATATCCTCTTCTAAATTTTTAATCTCTATTATTGTTCCACTAGTTTTTTCTGGTAAATAATTAACTTCATTTAAATCATAACTCATATCATATGTATTCCAGTTTCTTAAATCTAATTTTATAACACAAGAAAAATCACTTCTATTTGAATGTATACGAGCATAATTCCCTAATGTGAAAATAGCTTGTTTTAATCCTACTCCTTTTAAATTGTTATTATCAAAAATATTTCCCACATTAAGAATTTCACCACTTGCAGTAATAGGGTCTATTCCTCCACTATTATCTCTAATGATTATATAATTATTATCTATATATATATCAACAATACATATATCCTTATTTTTATTAGCTTGTATAGAGTTATCTATTAATTTGCATATAGATGTAAAGAAGTTTTCGTTTTTAGTAAGAATTTTTCTTAAAAAGTTTTTATCAATTATAATTTTTTTATCTTCTGACATTTAAATTCACCTATTTAAAGTAATATAATATATTTTATTCAAATTGCTTTTTAATTGTCACATTTAAATATTTAAAACATTATATTAACTTGAAATACTTTTACTAATACTTATAAATTTACTTTAGAATAAAATATGTTCATAAACAATTTTCTAACCACAGGAAAATAACATTTTGGTGATCTAATTTATTTACTTACAATTTTAACTATTATTTTATAAAATTATAATAAAATGGCCCATGCTAATCCATATAAAGTAGCATAGGCCATAAAATACTTATCTTATTTTTTTATTTAATAATATCCTACTCCATCCATTAATATTCTAGCTGTTCTATATCCATAAACGTCTAAAATTTCTGAGTTTTCATTTATTGCTACTCCAACTTCCATAACTCCTGATGGATTTCCTATTCTAAAGCTTAAAGGCTCAAAGTTAGGCTTTGCAAGTTCATTAACAATAGTTCCTTTTATTACTGCTGCTGAAACTGTGCAAAGAGCACCTGTTAATGCATAAGTTTTATGAGCTAATTGCATAGACATCATTCTTCCTACAACATCAATATCTGAAGCCTTTATTATATTTCCTTCTACATCTTTATAATCTTGAGGAGAACTAATTATAGTCATTTTAGGAACTGTTGGACTTTTAATTCTAGAGTCTTTATAATCATCTATAAATCCTAATTTCACAGCTGCAACTCCTCTTATTTTTTCTAAAAGTTCTACAAGCTCTTCATTTTTGTCAATTTCGTCTGGAAGTTCACATCCTGTAATACCTATATCATTAGCTCTTACAAATACTAAAGGATTTGCACAGTCAACTAAAGAAACTTCAATCTTTTTATACCCAGGAACATCTAAAACATCTATAGGATTTCCTGTAGGTAATAGCTTTCCAGTCATTGAACCTTGAGGATTTTTAAATGCTAATTTAACTTTTTCTGCTGTTCCTTCAACACCAGCTATTTTAAAGTTACCTTCATATTTTACTTTTTTGTTAGGTGTTTTTACATAGGATTCTATAACTTTTTTTGTATTAGTATTATAAATTCTAACAACAGTTTCTCCATCTTTAGCTTCTACTAAACCTTTTTCTATAGCAAAAGGTCCAACTCCTGATGATATATTTCCACAGTTTCCTTTATAACTTACAACAGGATCTTTTATGGCAACTTGTGCAAATGTATAGTTTACATCCCAATCTTCTTTTTCTTCTTTAGAAATTATTGCAACTTTACTAGTTGTAGATGTAGCACCCCCTAATCCATCTATTTGTCTAACTGATGGGCTTCCCATAAGCTTTAATAATAGATTTTCCCATTTTGTTTTATCCTTTGGCATATCTTCTTCTAATATGTATACACCTTTACTAGTTCCGCCTCTAAATATAGAACATTTAATCTTTTCCATATGTAATCACATCCTTTAAAAGTATTTAATTATATTCATAGGCTATGTTTAAGAATAATAAACATAGCCTATGAATATACATTGTTTATTTAGTTAGTTCTTTTTATTTTTGTAGAAGTTTATTAAACATCCATCTAATAATATTTGTTTATCTTCTTCTGTTATATTTTTAAGAGTAAGTGTTATTGTTTCTTCTCTATCTTTCTTTATTAAACGAGCTTCTATTTTCTCTTCACCATTTATAAGTTTTTCTCTCATGTTTTCTATATAGATATAGTCTCCTCTATCTAACTTGCTTGCTAAACCTTCTTCAGCAGTAAATGGTAGTATACCCCAATTTATCAAATTAGATCTATATCTCTTAGTTGCATATTCAACAGCTATATTAGCAAGACCACCTAAAACTTTTTGGCAAGATGCTGCTTGTTCTCTAGCTGAACCATCTCCAGGTTTTATAGCATATAAAACGCTACCTAAAGAAGTATTATTTATAAACTTATCTTTATCCCCATTTGAGAATTTATTTATTAATTCTTCTAACTCTTTAGATACTTCTTTTAATTTACCTTTTTCAAGTAATCTTCTTTCATTTTCTAAAGCCATAGTAGCTTTTGCAGAGTCTTTATATTCAGGATCTCTTCTAGATAGAGTAAAATCTGACATTTTAATTGGATTAGATCGATAAGTTGAAGCATCACCAGAAGGTATAAGTTCATCTGTTGTAGTTACTTTATCTTCTATAACTGATGCAACTTGTAAGATAACATTATCTTTTAATTCAGTCATTTCTGGCCATTCTGTTATATTTGGTCCAAGTTTTAATTCAACACTTGGGTCTGGGTTGTTAAATCCATCATAAATTCTACTGTATGGTGCATCATCAAATACATATGTTGGTATTGTTTCTTCAAATTCTATATCAGTTGCTGCTGTTAAAATTCCTCCATTTATAGAAGTTGCTGCAATTGATCTAGCATCCATTAAAGCCACTGAAGCTAATTGACCTTCTCCAGGTTTTGAACCTTCTCTATTTGGGAAGTTTCTAGTTGTATGTCTTATAGATAATGAACCTGTAGCTGGAACATCCCCTGCTCCAAAGCATGGCCCACAAAATGCTGTTTTTATAATTGCACCACTATTTATTAGATCAACTCCTACTCCTTCTTTCATTAATCTTGAATATATTGGTGTACTTGCTGGATATATATTTAAAGTATAATAGTCATCTGTTAATTTATGACTTTTTAAGATATCATTGGCAATAACTATATTTTCATACATTCCGCCAGAACATCCTGCGATTTCTCCTTGATCAACCTTTAATTTTCCATTAACTATCTTGCTTCTTAAATCTAATCTTAAATTTTTATTAGCTATTTGTTTTTGAGCTTCTCTTTCAGTTTTTTCTAATATTTCTTCTAAATTTTCATTTAATTCTTTTATTTTATAAGCATTAATTGGGTGGAACGGAAGGGCTATCATACATTCTACTTTGTTTAAATCTACATAAACTAATCCATCATAAAGTGCATATCCTTCTTGCTTTATAGTTTTAAACTCTTCTTCTCTTTTATGGTTTTTATAAAAATCATGTACCTTTTCATCTGTTTCCCAAATAGAAGTTAAACAAGTAGTTTCAGTTGTCATAACATCTATTCCATTTCTAAAATCTATTGATAGATTTTTTATTCCAGGGCCTACAAATTCCATTACTTTATTTTTTACAAATCCGTTTTTAAATACTTCTCTAATTATTGCCAAGGCTACGTCTTGAGGACCTACTCCTTTTCTAACATTACCATCTAAATATATACAAATAACTTCAGGATAATCTATATCATAAGTGTTTTCTAAAAGTTGTTTTACAACTTCTCCACCACCTTCACCAATTGATATAGTTCCAAGGGCACCATAACGTGTGTGGCTATCTGTCCCTAAAATCATTTTTCCACAACCAGCCATTCTTTCTCTCATATATTGATGAATAACTGCTTGGTTTTGAGGAACATATATTCCACCATATTTTTTTGCTGCTGTTAATCCAAATAAATGATCATCATCATTTAGTGTTCCACCTACTGCGCATAGTGAGTTATGGCAGTTTGTTAAAACATATGGTATTGGGAACTTTTCAAGTCCACTTGCCTTTGCTGTTTGAATTACTCCAACATAAGTTATATCATGAGATGTTAAAGCGTCAAATTTTATTTTAAGCTTTTCTAAGCTTTCACCAGTATTATGAGCTTTAAATATATGTGCTGCTATTGTATTTTCTCTTCCTTCTTTTTCTGAAACTGTAACTTTATCTTCTTCAACTATTTTTCCATTATGTAACCAAACTTTATCTTCTATTAATTTAATCATTTCAAATCCCTCCGTTACTTTTATTTTCCTCTTACTTATATTTTATTGCTTTAATCACTATTCGTCTAATACATTATTTGCATAAATATTATTCATTAAAGCTATACTTTTCTTGAGTTTAAGTATTATGTTTTATATTATTAAAATAAGAGCTT
>CAUWNL010000101.1:0-10441 GCA_963559995.1 uncultured Sarcina sp. | reverse complement strand
GCTACAAAGCCACAGGATAGACCATTATTATACAAGTTAAGTCCACCATGTAGATAAACAAGATTCGTAACCAACATTATGTGAAGAAATCCTGAAACTATTCCCCAAAAAACACCGAAATTCCCAGCAATAGGTGCAAGACCTGTGGATAATAATATAGAAATTATTATGCTAGGGCTTGTAATAGGTTTTGAATAAATAAAAGAACCCAAGATAGCTCCTAAAATAATAGGCCATATATTTTTTATATGCTTTCCAAAGAATCCAAATCCTATTATTGTAAACATACTACCTATAGTGGGACCATTAAAATCAGCTCCTAAGATTAAAAGTAAAACTGTAGAAAAGAGCGTTAAAATTCCAATGTTTAAATAAGTGCTTTCCTTATATATTATAAAAAAATCACTAACTAAGATACCACTTTGTTTATTTATAAATTTTAAATTTTTTATAGGGTTATCACTAAAAATAAAAGCAAGGATTATAAAATATATTGATATTATAAACATAAAAATAATAAAAATAAAATTAGTGCCAGTATGCCAATATAGGGTACTTTCAAATTCTATACCATTTGCCCTTAAAAAGGACATCAAAAATGTAGCAATAAGACCACCTGCAAAACCAATATTATAAAGGTTGTAGCCTTTATGTGCTCTCATGCAATGTGAAGAAATTGGTGGAAGTATAAATCCCATAAAGATAGATACTAAAAAGGCAGCAATTGTTGATAAAATAGGATTAAGATTTTCTATATACCTAATTTGGTTTACAGTTGGGGAAAGTGTAGTAGCAAGGAGAGTAACTAAGGTATAGTTTAAAAATGGTTCTTTTTGATACTTTGAGTAAAGATATACACCAAACATTATAGGCCAAATATTTACTATATTTTTTCCAAAGAAAGAAAATCCGCTAATAAGCCATAAGGCCATAAGTGTGGAACCATTTGGCTTTATACCATTTAAAATAAGTAAAAATATACAAGCGCTACTAGTTAATGCAACGTTTACAAAAGTTGCTCCAAGTCCACCAATAACCATATAATCAGTTATAAGAATATCTGGGGATAATATAATATTTATCATTCCATTAAAAATATTGCTAGGTGTATCTATTATAAAAGCAAAAATTATAAAATATAAATATAAGATTAAATGAAAAATGTATGGTAAAAAGAATTTTCTTTTTATTATCAAATAAAATATCTCCTCCTTTTTGTATATAATAACATAAAATGTATTAATAATCAATTAAATACATATAATCTATAGACTATTATATGTGTTTAATAATGTTGTAGTTAAAATATAGGTGTTTGAATAATTCATTAAAATTAAGATAAATTAAGTATATAAATAATTTATAGATAGGAGAAATAATATATGGAAAGAAATGAAATATTAAATACTTTAAATTTTAGACACGCATGCAAAGAATTTGATAAGGATAAAAAAATAAAAAAAGATGATATAGAAGTTATTTTAGAAAGTGCAAGATTATCACCAAGCTCTTTAGGTATTGAACCTTGGGCTTTTATAGTTATAGAAAATCAAGATATTAAAAATAAATTAGGGGAGGTATCTTGGGGAGGTAAAACTCAAATGCCAACTTGTAGTCATTTAGTTATTGCTTTAAATAGAGTAAATAAAGATATACTTCATAACTCACAATATATAGACCACATTTTAAGGGATGTAAAACAACTCTCAGATGATTCAGTTAAGAAATTTAAGGAGATAATGAAAACATTAGAAGATACACGTTTTAGGGAGAATGAACACTTAATAAATGCTTATTGTAAGGAGCAGGTTTATATAGCATGTGCTAATATGATGACAGTAGCATCACTACTAAAAATAGATTCATGTCCTATAGGGGGATTTGATGAGGAAAAATTGACTAATATTTTAAAAAGTGCAGGGGTTTTAGATACTAATCATTTTGAAATAGCTTTTGGATATAGAGTTAAGGATGGAGAGATAAAAACTAGGCAAAAACGAAAAGAGATTATTTTTGAATTAAAGTAAGATAAAAAATAGGAGGGTATTTTTTACCTTCCTTATTTTTATATATAATTTATGAGTTTTATCATATATTTTAACTAAGAATAAAAGAATGTGCTGGTAGTTATATTTAAAAATAAACTAATAATTTAAAAGGGGATTTTATGAAAAATAGCTATGGGGAGTTAGAAGAAAATATATTTTTTAAAGGACATAAAATTATTTTGCAGTGTGATTGTAATGGGAAGATAAAAATTGAAAATTTATGTGAAACAGATAGTGAGGGGATATGCAAGTTTGGAGCAATAGTAGCTAAATTAAATAGTATGCCAATGTCTAAGGATAAAAGGAAGGCCTGTATAGAAAGGGTTAAGGATATATGCTATACACTTGAGTTAGATGAAGATTTAGCTGTAAAAAATGCTAGGTGTTTAGAGCGGAGTGTAGAGAAAAATTTGCAATTAAAAAAAAGAATACAATATGTTTCTAGTGTAGTTTTATTGTTTATAATATTAATTATTATAGCCTTAATTATATTTGATAAATATAAAGAGATAAGCTATGTTTTTCTTTGTAGTAGTCTAGGAGGTATATTGGCAGTTCTTTATAAACAAAATAGTTTAGAAATCGATTATGCAGTGGAGGGCTACGTTATAATCTTAGAAGGGATAAAAAGGGTAATATTAACTATAGTAGTTGCTACTATTGGTTTTATAGTTGTGAAAGCAAATATAGTTTTGCCAAACTTTGATGTTATAGCAGATGATTATACATTATCCTTAGTTATGATAGTATGTGGATATAGTATTAATTTTATTCCTAATATTTTAGATAAAGTAGTATTAATAAATGATGTGGAAGAAAAAAATGATGTTTAAATATATTTTATGATAGTTTCTAATAAAAATAATATTCATTAAAATAAAAGATTTAAGACTAGGGTATATTACTCTAGTCATTTTTTTATAATATGTAAAAAAACTATTGAAT
Organism: uncultured Sarcina sp.; assembly: GCA_963559995.1. Classification (GTDB taxonomy): domain Bacteria; phylum Bacillota; class Clostridia; order Clostridiales; family Clostridiaceae; genus Sarcina. Next base: position 7,448 of record CAUWNL010000101.1, on the reverse strand, counting down.
TTCTTTTTGTATTATTGTATTATGAAGTTAATACAATAATACAATGGAGGTGATAGAATGAACTGGGATATAGATAATAATAAGCCCATATATATACAGCTTGTAGATAAATTAAAATCTAAAATTATTTCAGGGGAAATATCACCTGGATCTAAGCTTGACTCGGTAAGAAATTTAGCAGAAGATGCCCAGGTTAATCCAAACACTATACAAAAAGCATTAGCTGAGCTTGAAAGGGAGGAACTAGTTTATAGTAAAAGAACTAGTGGAAGATTTGTAACAGATAATGAGGAGAAAATAAGTGGTATGAGACAAGAGATTGCCAATAAAGAAATAGAAAATTTGAAATTTGTGTTAAAAGAATTAGGATATAGTGAAGAAGAAATTATAAGTCTTATAATAAGCAATATAAAGGGGGAGAAATAAATGGAGAATATTGTGGAGTTTAAAGATGTTTATAAAGGTTATGGAAAAAGGAAAGTCTTAAAAGGTATGAATTTAAATATACCAAAAGGAAAGATAATTGGACTTTTAGGACCTAATGGAAGTGGAAAATCCACTATGATAAAGCTTATGAATGGGCTTTTAAGTGAGGATAGTGGAGTGATTTTAATAAATGGATTAAAGCCATCAAAGGAGACTAAAAGGATAGTATCATATCTTCCTGAAAGAACTTATCTTAATGATTGGATGAGGGTTAAAGATATATTAGGATTTTTTAAAGATTTTTATAGTGATTTTGATACAGAAAAAGCAGAGAAAATGTTAGAAAACTTAAATATAGATAAAAATGAAAAGCTAAAAACAATGTCAAAGGGAACAAAAGAAAAAGTTCAATTAATTTTAGTTATGTCAAGAAAAGCTGATCTTTATATATTAGATGAACCAATAGGAGGAGTAGACCCTGCAGCTAGAAGTTATATATTAAAAACAATTATGACTAATTATTTAGAAGATAGTACACTTTTAATTGCTACTCACTTAATTAATGAAATTGAAAATATATGTGATGAAATAATATTTATATCTAAAGGAAATATAGTTCTTCAAGGAAATGTTGATGAAATTAGAGAGGAAAAAGGAAAATCTATAGATGCATTATTTAGGGAGGAGTTTAAATGTTAGGAAAGTTAGTGAAATATGAATTAAAGGCATGTGGAAGAATATTTGTTCCACTGTATATATCTATTTTAGTTGTGGCAGCAATAATAGGGATGTTTTCAAATACACAAATACTTCAAGTACCAACAATATTGATGTTTGTCCTTATGGCACTCTTTATAGCATTAGTAGTTATGACAGTTGTTCTTATATTACAAAGATTTAAGAAAAATTTATTAGAAGACGAAGGTTATTTAATGTTTACACTTCCAGTATCAACTAAAAGTCTTATATTATCTAAATATCTAACATCTCTTATATATATATAATTCTAAGTGCTATAGTTTCGATATTAGCCTTTACAATTATATTGTTGTTTGGAGGAAATTTAGATATAAGTATATTTGCAAATCGTGAATTTTGGGGTTCAGTAAATCAAATACTAGCACAAAAAAACATTGTAGGTTTTATAATAATAGCTGTATTAGGTGCATTTTCAACTTACACATTATTTATTTTTAACGTATATTTATCACTTTCAGTAGGGCAACTACCTAAATTTAATAATAATAGAATACTTGTTGGAGTTATAACATTTTTCGTAATAAATATTATAATAGGAATTATCCAAAGTTCTATAAGTATATCAGCTCTCTCTATATCAGAAACTATGAATATAAATGCTAATACTAATATAATAGATGGAATGAATACGGCATTAGGGAATGTCAATGTATATAATATAATACATCTCATAGTAAGTTTTTGTATAATAGTGGTATTATTTATAGGAATTAATTGGATTTTAAATAAAAAATTAAATTTAGAATAGAAAAAGGTTGATATCTGAACTCCTAATTAATTTCAGATATCAACCTTTTTTATTTATAGATATTTATAAAATTAGAATAACTTTAAATTTTTATTGTACAGCGTTTTTAGAATCATTTAATGTAGAATTTAATTGATTTGATGGTTCATCATATGGATTTATCCATTGTTTATTTAAAGCTAATTCAGTAAGAGCAGCATGAGCTTCTATAGCTTGAGTTAATCCTGTTGAGTAGAATGTTCTAAGTTCAGGTGTTGTAGCTCCTAAAGTAGCTGTTAAATACATTGTAGCATTTCCTTTAGCAGTAGCCATAGCGCTATCTAATATCATCTTATCATCAAGATTAAGACTTCCTCTAGTTAAATTGTTTAAGATTTTAGACATTATTCTTCCCCCCTAGCTGTAGCTATTTGATTTTCTGAAATAAATTGTTGTATTGCTTTAATTTTTCCTTCTGTGCCTAGAATTCCAGCATCCATTTGTCTTTTTAAATCTTCATCACCAATTAATAATGACATAGATTTAGCTAAATTAAGACCATCTGTCTCCATCTTTAATACTGATGTTAAAGATATTATTTCTGCTTCTGATAATTGTCTCATTGTGTACCTCCAAATATTTCGTATTGTATCTTTATTATGAACTACAAGTTATATATATATGTATTGAAAAATATATATTAAATGTAATAAATTCCATAGAAATAAAAAAATAAATGAAATTAATTATCAATATCATTTACAAACAATAATCATTATGATATTATATGAATATAGTAAGTAATAAATAAAAGACGAGAGGGGAATTTTATAATGAGTAAAGTAAGTATAATATATTGGAGTGGAACAGGAAATACAGAGGCTATGGCAAATCACATATATGGTGCTTGTAATAAAGAAAATACAAAATTACTAAGTGTTGATAAGGCTAGTCTTAAAGATGTAGAAGAAGCAGATATGTTATTTTTAGGATGTGCAGCTATGGGAGATGAAGTTCTAGAAGAGTGTGAAATGGAACCTTTCATGGAGAGTATTGAAGGTTCTATAAATGGGAAGAAAGTAGCTTTATTTGGATCTTATGGCTGGGGTGATGGTCAATGGATGAGAGATTGGGAAGAAAGAATAGCAAGATGTGGTGGAGTTTTAGTTGAAGAAAGCATAATAGCAAATGGTGAACCTGCTAATGAAGAGATAGAAAAGCTATCAAACTTAGGAAATAAATATTCTGTATAATATTTTAAATAAAGATAATAATTAAGATAGTCCTAAGGTTAAAAAGTTTTTGTTTTAACTTTAAGTAAACAACCTTAAAGATAGTAACTCGTACAAATAAGAGCATTCTACAGTTAAATGTAGGGTGTTTTTATTTGTTTTTTTAAATAATGATTGTAATAACTCACAGGTAATCATACATAAGAGTATTTTAATAATGAAATATTTTATAATAATGAGGACTTATGGGATACTATATTGAAGTTCAAGAAAATGTAAAGATTTATATTGAAGACCTTAATGAAGGGGGAGATAAGGCTATTGTATTTTTGCATGGTTGGCCTGGAAGTCATAAGCTTTTTGAATATCAGTTTGACTGTCTATCAAAGAAAGGTTATAGATGTATAGGAATAGACCAAAGAGGCTTTGGAAAGTCTGATAAACCACTTTGTGGATATGATTATAATAGAATGGCAGATGATGTTAGATGTGTTATTGAAGAATTAGAGTTAGATAATTTTACATTATTAGGTCATTCAACAGGTGGGGCAATTGCCATAAGGTATATGGGAAGATATAAAGGTTTTGAAAAGGCATCAAAGCTTATACTATGTGCAGCGGCAGCACCAAGTCTAATAAGACGTTCATATTTTCCTTATGGAATAAAAAAAGAGGATGTTGAAGATATTATTAAGAGAACATATATAGATAGACCACAAATGCTTAATGACTTTGGAAAAACATTTTTTTACAGGAAAATAAGTAAACCATTTTCAGATTGGTTTCTAAGTTTAGGGCTGCAAGCAGCAGGATGGGCAACAGCAGCAATTGCTAACACATGGATTGAGGATGAGGGATTATTTCAGGATATGAAAGAAATTTGTATACCTACTTTAATTTTGCAAGGAGTTCATGATAAAGTAGTTTTACCAGAACTTTCGAAGCAACAAAATAAGCTTATTGAAAACTCTAAACTTATAAAATTTGAAAAGAGTGGTCATGGTTTATTCTACGATGAAAAAGATAAATTTAATAAAGAAGTAATGGCTTTTATTGAAGGAAAAAAAGGTAAAGAAAAATAATATGAAAGCTAGCTTATTAATTTAAACTAGTTATTTTTATGTAATCTATAACAATATATAGTATAATTGCATTAATACAAATTACATAAAATTAAAAAATAAGATAAAGATATATTATATTTAGAATTTAGGAGATGATATTATGGATAATAAAGGAAAAAAACCTAACAAATTAATACACGAAAAAAGCCCATATCTTTTGCAACATGCATATAACCCTATAAATTGGTATCCGTGGGGAGATGAAGCTTTTGAAAAAGCAAAGAATGAAGATAAACCAATATTTTTAAGTATAGGTTATTCAACATGTCATTGGTGTCATGTTATGGAGAGGGAGTCTTTTGAAGATTTAGAAGTAGCTAAATTTTTTAATGATAACTTCGTATCTATAAAGGTAGATAGAGAGGAAAGACCTGATATTGATAGCGTTTATATGACTGTTTGTCAAGCTATGACAGGAAGTGGGGGATGGCCTCTTACAATTTTTATGACACCAGAGCAAAAACCATTTTATGCAGGGACTTATTTTCCTAAAAGGTCTAGATTTAATAATTTAGGAATTTTAGACTTAGGTGAATATATCATAGAAAAATGGAAAAATGAAAGAGATGAGATCTTAAATGCTACAAGAAGCTTGGAAAGTCACTTAGAAAAAGTATTTCATGTGGAAACTAATGATAAAGAGTTAAATGAAGAGGTCTTTCATGATACATATAAACAATTAGAAAGATTTTATGATGAGATTTATGGTGGTTTTACCAGTGCACCAAAATTTCCAACACCTCATAAAATAATTTATCTTTTAAAATATTATAGAATGTTTAATGAAGAAAAAGCATTAGATATGGCAACTAAGACCTTAGATTCTATGTATAAGGGTGGAATCTTTGACCATATAGGTTTTGGATTTTCTAGATATTCTACAGATGATAGATGGCTTGTTCCACACTTTGAAAAAATGTTATATGATAATGCACTTTTAGTTTTAGCTTATTTAGATGGATATGAAGTAACTAAAAAAGAGTATTATAAGGATATTGCATTAAAAGTTTTTAAATATATTTTTAGAGAACTTTTAGATAAGGATGGAGGTTTTTACTGTGCAGAAGATGCTGATAGTGAAGGGGTAGAAGGAAAATACTATGTATTTACTTCACTTGAGATAATAGAGATTTTAGGTGCAGAGGATGGAAAATACTTTAATGATTATTTTGGAATAACAGAGACTGGAAACTTTGAAGGCAAAAATATACCTAATATGCTTTATTTAAAGGAGTCTTTTAAAGGAAACTTAAAAATTGAGGATTTAAGAAAAAGGGTCTTAAATTATAGAGAAAAGAGAGTTAAACCTCATAAAGATGATAAAATACTAACTTCCTTAAATGGGCTTATGCTAGCTGCATTAGGTAAAGCATACAAAGTAACTAATGATAAAAAATATTTAGAGCGTGGAGATAAATGTATAAACTTTTTATACACTAATATGTTTAATGAAAAAAATAGACTTCTTGCAAGATATAGAGATGGAGAAAGTAAATATTTAGGTTTTTTAGACGATTATTCATTTTTAACCTTTGGTCTTATAAATATGTATGAAGGAACATATAATGAGAGTTATTTAGAAAAGGCAGTTAATTTAACTAAGGATATGATAGATATTTTCTTTGATAAAGAAAACGGTGGATTTTATCTTTATGGAAAAGATGGAGAAAAATTAATTGCAAATCCTAAAGATATTTATGATGGTGCAATTCCCTCTGGAAACTCTGTTGCAACTTATAACTTAATGTATTTATCTAAGTTAACATTAGATAGTGATTTAGAGGAAGTATATAAGAAACAAAAGGAATTTATGCTAGGTGCAATAAATGATTACTATATAAATTATAGTTTCTTTATTACAAGTGCTCTTTTAGATTTTAAGAAAAGTAAAGATTTAGTTGTGGTTATTAAAGATAAAAATAACTTAGAGGACTTAAAAGCTATTTTAGAGAAAAATGATGATTTATACACATTAATAAAAACAAAAGATAATGAGGTAGTTTTAAATAAAATAGCACCTTTTACAAAAGACTATAAATTAAAGGATGATAAAACAACATTTTATTTATGTGAAGGGTTTACATGTAAAGAGCCTTTTAATGATATAAATAAATTAAAGGAATATTTAAAGTAGATTAATTTACAATCCACTAAAATACAGTGTATTAAAAAATTAAATTGCTTCAATAAAAAGATTATGGTATTTTATTTAGTAAAGAATAAGTTAAACCTTTCTAGGGTTCCGCTAGGTTTGGTATAGTCCAAGAGAAAGGGCATAAAGATAGAGAAATTACTTTATGTACACGGAAGGAAAAAAGCCTAGGAGATATTTCAATATTTCCTAGGCTTTTTTTATTTATATTTAACTTAAGATAAAAGATGGGTAATCTTTATAGAGGATTGATAATTTATAATGAAGGGAAGAATTTTATATAACAAAAGAAAAATTAACTTTAAAATTATTACAAGAAAAGTATGGAGTTGCAAGATTAAATAAAGAAAGTGAAATGCCACATTGGGCAGTTAAGGGAGAATTTTACTCAATTACAAAAACTCATGATGAATTATCTATTGTATGTTTAGAAGAAAACATTCCATTAGATATAAAGTGTGAAAGGTACTGGAGAATATTAAAAATAGAGGGACCATTGGATTTTTCATTAGTAGGAATACTTTCTAAAATAAGTTCTTTAATGGCTGAAAATAATATATCTATATTTGCAATATCAACATATGATACTGATTATATTTTAATTAAAGAGAATAATATAGAAAAAGCAACTGGTATATTAAATAATGACATGTATAAAGTTATAAAATAGTTTATTTTATAGTATTTTAGCTATGCTTTAAATGGTTATTGGTTTTATAAAATTTAAGGGAAGTATTATTTACGATACTTTTCCTACAAAGCCAATAACATTTTAAAGGATAGCTTTTTTATTGTCCTAAAATAGTTATTAAATACTTATTTATAAAAAAATAGAAATAATGTATAATATTAAACAAGATAGGAGGATATTTAGATATGGCTATAAAACTAAGTAATGTATCAAAAGATTATGGAGGTAGCAATATAAAATTTAAAGATTTAACATTTAATGATAATGAGTCTTATGTGATATTAGGGCCGTCAGGGTGTGGAAAGTCTACTTTATTAAACATGATAAGTGGAGAGCT
>CAUWNL010000100.1:0-10459 GCA_963559995.1 uncultured Sarcina sp. | reverse complement strand
ATATTAGTCTATTTTTTAATACTTTATTAAAAAATATTTATACAATTAATTGAAAATTCTCCTTATTATATTGACAAAATAAATATTTAATTATAAAATAATTTATGTAAATATTTACATCAATTAGCCCAATTTTAAAATTATATTATAAGAGAAAAATAACTTAGCATAAATCATGCTAAGTTATTTTTCTCTTATACCAATTTATTAATAATTCTATCTGAAAAAAACATTGATAGTTTAGATAAAACTTCATTCCAACTTCTAATAGGTTGACTCCATCTATATCCTAATTCATTAATTTGTATATATATATTATTAATTATTTCATCATTACTAAATGTATTAAAATTTCCTTTAGTAACTTTTTTTAATTTATCATTGTATGTCTTTAAAATATTAGTTCCATATAATATCTTCCTTATATCTTCATGGTACTTAAATACACTATCTAAATTATCTAATTTATCTTCCCAAAATTCAATAGCTATAGGATATTTCTCGCCCCATTTACTATCTATTTCCTTAAATTCTTCTAATGCTATATCTTTTGTTGATGCCAAATATATCTTCTTTAAATCATGATTGAAACCTTTTAAATCCTTGTAGTTTACATATTTATTAGAAATCCTCATTTCAGATAGTATACTAATTTCTATTTTACTTTGAGGAAATACTTTTAATATTTCTTTATTATACTCCTCATTTGTAGGTGTTGAAATTATTAGTATATCTTCTACCCCTCTATTTTTTATCTCTTGGAAAATATCTTTCCAATATCTAGATGAGTTTTTATTATGAAGCCAAACTCCTAAAACCTCTCGCTTACCTTTTGTATTAATTCCAATTACAGAATAAATATATTTAGATATTTTACGACCTTGCTTTTTTAATTTTAAATTAACCATATCTATAAATACTATAGAATAAATACTTTCTAAACTACGGCTTTGCCATTCCTTTATAGGTATAGGTTTTATATCAACAGTCCTATCTTTTTTTATATTATTTAAATTTTCGGCACTTTCTAATATTTTTTCTTCTAAACTAGTTAAAAAACTTTCTTTTTCTAAAATATTCTCTTCTAATTCTTTTAATATATCTTGCTTTTTTAAAAAAGATTCTTCTATATCTTTTAATATATTTTTCTTTTCCGCAATACTAAATTCTAATTCCCTTAATTCAACTTCTTTTTCTTTTATCTTATATCCTATTTGTTTTAATTTAATACTACTATACTCATCATTCTTTTTATTATTACTTAAACTACACTCTTCTCTAGTTTCACCTATATTACTCCCTTTTCCATCAGAAGAAGAAGGGTCAAGAGCATCTCCTATATTCCCTTTAAAATTTATAAGAGCCATAAAATCACCTTTATTCATTTATATTATAAAATATTATTTAGAATGATAGATTGATACAATTTCTTTATGGATCTGTATCAAATTAACCTTTTAATGAATAATCTATATTAAAGAATTTAATCATTTAAGGTGATGTATTTATGGATAACAAAGATAAATTTACTGAAGAAGCACTAAACGATATGGAAGAATTATTAGATGAAGATTTAGATATGAGGCATCATAACGATGATGACTTTGACATTGATGACGACGATAATGATCCAATTGTAACTTATTGTGATAAAGTATCATTTGATAATTCACCTTTATATTGTATGGGTGCAGAAGATTTAACTGAAAAAATAACAGTAAAACCTGATATAAAAATATTTGCTAAGAAATATTCTCACTTAGAAGCTGATTGTTATAATAAAAATTGTAAACATGGTCAAATGCAACAATACCCAACTGAAGGGGACGATATAGGATTTACACTAGTACTTGGTAACCATGGTACTAGAGACTATTGTGCTCCTGATGATTCAGTAACATTAGAAGATGAATTAAAGGTTGGTAGAGGAATAACTTTAAGATTAGTAAGCCTTTCTATTCCTGATGGATATGAATTAGTTCGTATGGATAAAGGTCGTCAAGGTAAAACTATAAACCCATGTCCTAGAAACGAACGTCATGATAATGATATAGACACATGTATATTTAAAGGTGGTCAAGGAACTATAGCTTTAAGACTTAAAAAATGCGCTGGCCATAAAGATAACGATTGTAGAAGGGGTAGCTTTGCTATAGACATCCCTGCTCGCTCTATAATTTCTATTTCTATGATATTTGAAATAGTTGATTCTAAACGCAAATCATGTAATGATTGCTCTAGAGAAGACTAATCTAAACTCTTAATAAAAAAGTTTCACCTTAAGGATATTAAGGTGAAATTCTTTTATTTACCTTACTTAAAACTAATTCTTAAAATAGGCATTTTCCTAGGCCACTTATCTCTATATAATGGTAAATTACCCTGTATATTGATATATTTTGTATTTTAATATAAAATATCCTATATAATTGCTATTTAGCAACATAAATTTTATGGGGGTATTGACATGATAAATAATGTAACTGATGATTTTAATAGAAGGTTTAATCTATATAAAGATGAACTTTTAAATAACTACAAAACCTTATATGGTAAAGATGAAAAGTTTTAAGAAGGGTTCAATTCTTTAGTAGAAAACATGAGAAACGCTTTTAATAATAGAAAATCATCTCTTAAAACATTAGATTTAGCCCGTGAAAATAACTCTTCTTGGTTTCTCTCTGAAAAATAAGTTGGTTATATGCTTTATCTAGACCTTTTTTGTCAAGATTTAAAAGGCCTTAAGAAAAAATCTCCTACCTTAAAGAACTTAAAATAACTTATCTCCACATAATGCCACTTTTGAAAATGCCAAAAGAGCTTACTGATGGTGGATACGCTGTTTCAGCTTATGATAAAATTGATGAACGTTTTGGAAATATGTATGAATTTGAAAAAATTCTTGACCTTTTTAGAGAAGCTGGAATAAGCATCTGTTTAGACTTTGTTATAAATCATACATCTAAGGAACATAAATGGGCTTTAATTGCTAAAAAAGGCATTCCTGAATATGAAAATATGTATTTTATATATAATACTGATGACATTCCTAAAATATTTGAGAAAACAGTTCCTGAAGTTTTCCCTAAAGTTTCACCTGGTAACTTTACCTATTATTCAGATATAGACAAGTATGTTATGACCAGTTTTTATGGATTTCAATGGGATTTAAACTATCACAATCCTATTGTTTTCAACGAAATTGCAAAAAGTATATTAAATCTTGCAAATAAAGGTGTTGAGATATTTAGACTTGATGCTATTCCTTTTATGTGGAAAGAACTTGGTACAACTTGTAGAAATCTTCCCAAGATTCATACTTTAGTTCAAACTTATAAACTAATATCTAAAATAGTTTGTCCCGGAGTTATCTTTAAAGGTGAGGCTATAGTATCTCCTGATGAAATACTTTCTTACTTTGGTGGTTTAGAGGGAAAGGAGTGTCATGCTATGTATAATGCATGATGGTACTTCTTAATGATTGTAACTATCTAAATGTTAAAAATAAGTCTAATGATAGCAGATGGCTTCATAGAACTCGCTTTAATTGGGAAAAAGCTAAAAATAGAAACAACTTAGGAACTATTACTGGCAGAATCTTTACTGAAATAAAAAATGCAATAAATACTAAAACTAATTACAATATATTTAGAGCAGATATATTAGCAACACCTTTTTATATTAGTGAAAAATCTATATTTTCATTTAAAAAAAGAAGTTCTAATGAAGAACTTTTAGTTTTATCTAATTTTAGTGAAAATCCTGTTTATGTGAAAACACAGGAATTATTTAAAGAAGGTTTCTTTGAAGAATTAATTGATCTTCTTCAATGAAAAGTAGTTGATTTAAAACAAGAAAAAATTCTTATTGGTCCCTATGAATGTCTATGACTTTATAAAAAGTTTTAATTTTAATATAGTGGTACAGCTTTGTACCACTATTTATATTATTAATTTTTTCTAATCTAAGATCTTGATAGGATTAAAGTCTATATAATCACAACTAGTTAGAATATATTCTATATCATTTTTATTTCCTTCTAAAATTCTATCTTTTAAAATATTTCCATGTAGGTGCCCATATATAACTTTTTCTACCTTAAACTCTTCAAGTATAGATGTAAACGCTGAATTTTCTAGCTTTTCATTAGTTGGAGGATAGTGTAACATACAAATTATTTTTTTATAACCTGCCTTTTTAGCCTCTTCTAAAGATAGTCTAAGCCTTATTTGTTCCCTATCATAAATTTTCTCATCTTTACTAGAAAACCTTTCAGAACCTTTACAAATCCATCCCCTCGTTCCACAAATAGCATAGTCATTATATGTAAAAAAATTATTTTGAATAAACTTTGTGTTTTCATACATAGCATTTAATTTCGATATGCTACACCACCAATAGTCATGATTCCCTTTAGATATTATTTTTTTACCTGGTAAGCTATTTACCCAATCTAAATCTTTTTTACTATCATCATGCTTCATTGACCATGATATATCACCTGCAATTAAAACAGTATCTGTATTTTTTATTTTCTCTATCCAATTGCTTTTAATCTTTTCGTCGTGATTAATCCACTTTTCACCAAATATATCCATTGGTTTATCTGTACTTAAAGCAAGATGTAAATCTGAAATAGCGTATAATGCCATAACTCTCACCTTTCTTTTTAATCTTTACAAAGTTTAAGGTGGAGATTAAACTCCACCTTAAACTAATTTTATACTTTATTTTTCATTATATCATAAATATAAATTAATTTTATATAAGTAATTATAATGCTAGATTTAAATCATCCTCTACTAATTGATTATATGCCGTTGACTCACTTATAATAATTTCAGGCTTAATTAATACTTTTTCTATTTCCTTTGACCTGTTATTTATTCTGTTTATCAACATTTCAGCTAAACACTCACCAACCTTATATATTGGTTGTTTAACTGTTGTTAATGGAATAATCTCATTTGCCAAACCATCAAATCCAACTACTGATAAATTTTTAGGAACTAGTATATTTTTTTCCCTTAAAGCTCTACAAGCTCCTACGGCAATTAAATCAGTTGAGCAAAAAAGTGCTGTAGCCCTTTCAATTTTTTCAGTATATCTCATAGCTAAATATGCTAATTGCTCCTTATTTTCATCAATATCTATAACAAAAGATTCTTTATATTCTATATTGCTATCTAAAAGTGCATCTTTATATCCCTTAAAACGTTCATTAAATCTCTTATTTTTGTTGTTTACCTTTAAAAACATTATATCCTTATGTCCCTTAGATATTAAATACTTAGTCATATCATAAGATCCCTTATAATTGTCAATATCTACATAATCAACACTTGAATTTACCATTCCAAAGCTAACATATGGAACCCTTATTTTGCTATCTATATCTTTTTCCTCTCCATTTACACCAATAACTATCATTCCATCACACTTTTGAGGAAGTTCAAAATTTCTTGTGATCTGAAGAGAATATTGTTTTTCACTTAAAAGAGACATAATACCTGATATTAAATTCATATTTACCAGCTCATCTAAACTTGATTCCTTAGGAATATATAGATATATTACCCTTGTTTTATTTTCTGCTAACGCTTTAGCTGTATAATTTGGAACAAATTTAAGTTCTTTTATTGCCTCCTCTACCCTAGCTTTTGTTTCGTCTTTTACAAGCTCTGGTGCATTTAACACTCTTGAAACCGTTATTAATGATACTCCAGCCATTTCAGCAACATCTTTCATTCTAACCAAAAACTTTTCCCCCTTAGTTTTTAATGAATTTTTCTTTATTTGTAAATTTTATTAAAAAACACTAAATATATTTGTTATTTCAATTATATAGTTAAATGTTAGCTTTTTCATTCTTTTCGAGTAAATTTAATAAAAATTTAACATTTTATATATTATAGCTTCAATAAACCCTTTACCTATCTTTAAAAATAAAGAGCCATACAAAAATATCAAATTATCTTATAATATAATTAATCTATATATTATAAATAATAAGCTACTTCCATACAGCCCCTTATAATTATCTTAAAACCTATAAAACTACTCTATAACTATTTTATTAAAGTTTTTCTTTCCTCTTTTAACAAGAGCTGTTCCATCCTCAAAATCTTCTTCGTTTAAAGTTTTCTTAATGTCTGTAACTTTTTCTCCATTTAAGCTTAATCCACCTTGTTGAATTAATCTTTTTCCCTCTGCCTTTGATGGTATTATTTTAGTTGAAACTAATATGTCTAAAATAGATGAACCAACTTCTCCTTTAGATATTGAAACTGTAGGAACATTATCCATGTTTCCCGCTCCACTAAATAAACTTTCAGCAGCGCTTTGGGCCTTCATAGCTTCTTCTTCACCATGTATAAGCTTTGTAACCTCAAAAGCTAAAACTTTCTTAGCTTCATTTATAGCAGAACCTTCTAAGCTTCCAAGTTTTCTAACCTCATCCATTGGAAGGAATGTTAATAAAGCTAAGCATTTTTCTACATCCGCATCATCAACATTTCTCCAGTATTGATAAAAATCGTATGGTGATGTTTTTTTAGCATCAAGCCATAAAGCTCCACCAACTGTTTTACCCATCTTTTGACCTTGACTATTTGTTAATAATGTACATGTCATTGCCATTGCTTGACCTTGAGATTTTCTTCTTATAAGCTCAACACCTGCAATCATATTTGACCATTGGTCATCTCCACCAAGCTCTAGTTTACATCCATATGTTTTATTTAAATGGTAAAAATCATATCCTTGCATTAACATATAGTTAAATTCTAAGAATGATAATCCTTTTTCTAATCTTTGTTTAAAACATTCAGCAGTTAACATTCTATTTACTGAGAAATGCACACCTATATCTCTTATAAAATCAACATAATTTAAGTTAAGTAGCCAATCTGCATTATTAGCTAAAATAGCTTTACCATCTGAAAAATCTATGAATTTTTCCATTTGCTTTTTTATTGAAGCTACATTGCTAGCTATTTGCTCCTTTGTCATCATAGCTCTCATATCTGTTTTTCCACTAGGATCACCTATCATAGCTGTTCCCCCACCAATTAATGCTATTGGTCTATGTCCTGCCTTTTGCATGTGAGCCATAAACATCATAGCTATAAAATGACCTACATGTAAGCTATCTGCTGTTGGGTCAAATCCTATATAAAAAGTTACTTTTTCCTTTTCTAAAAGTTCTCTTGTTTCATCTTCATGAGTAAATTGTTTTATATACCCACGTTCTAATAAAGTATCTAATACATTTGACATTTTAACTTCCTCCACATCTTAAATTTTAATAAAAAATAAAACCCGTCCTTTATACAAATATATAAAGGACGGGATAATAATCACGTGATACCACCTTAATTTTTTATTATGTCACCACAATAAACTCTTTAAGTACGCCAAAGCTTAACTTTGGTTATACTCTAGCACTGTAACGTGTGCACCTACGACATCTGCCTACTGGTTGTTATCTTTTGGAGTGTTGCTCAGAGACGTATTCTATCTAACCAGTTTTCCCTTTTACACCAAACAAGGGCTCTCTTTGAAACCTAAATTAAATTTACTCTTTCTCATCAACGCTTTTTCTAATTTTCTTGTTTAAAATTATATTATTGTTTTTTACAGTTGTCAACCAATTTATTATAAAATACTTAAAAACAATATAGGCTTTTAAAAGGCATGTCTTAACACTCTGTAATAAAAATATCTAAGACATGCTCCTTTTAATTGCATTTTAAAGATATTACTAGATAAATATTCTTTAAAGCACAATGTATTTAATTTATATAATATTAAGATATTTTTCACTTAAATTGCCTAAGCTACATATTTTTTTATAAAGTCTGGTGCCTCCGAATCTACACAATGCATATTTATATATACGTTTACATTAAATTTTTTGCTAAATTCCTCTATCTTATAAAAGTGCTCTCTTACTTGATCTAAATTACCAATATCTAATAAGTTACTAAGCCCATCAATAAATATACTCTCTACATCATAATCCTTAGCCATTATTCCACAAAGAAGTCCGTAAAATTGATCTGCTCCTATAATGTTTAATTCATCCAAAGTTATCAGTCTTATTTTGCTATGAAGTTGTAACATATGCTTTTTATCATCATCAATGTAAACAAGACTTCCTTTACAATTTTCTATTTCTTTATTAGCCAAATTAATTAAATTTTTGCTCTTTCCAGCACCTCTATGGTCAAAGAAAACTTGAATCATATTTTCCCACTCCTCTACATAAAATTTAAGTGAAAATCTTTTATTTTAGTTTTAAATTGGTTTTAACTACCTTTATATATACTATTCTTATTTCCACTTAAATATGATAGAGAAATATAAACTTTCCTGAAAATAAACTTTTAAGTTTACTAAAATTAATAATTTTAATCTATTAAACTAAAATAAGCTATACTTTAATTAAAGTATAGCTTAATATAAAATTATAGTTAGAATGTATCAGAAGTTTTACTAGCTCCATTTATATTTATTTCAACATCTAAATCTAAGTCTGTTATTGTTAATGGACTTACATCTAAAGTTTCATTTGGATATTTTTGTTCAAATAATGTACCTACATTTACTATATCAAGGTTATCGTTTTTAAATTTTGTAAACAACGTTTGTATATACTGTGCTAACATACTTTCTTCTTCATATTTTATTATTTCTAAAACATTTCTATCTACCATAAGCCTACTTTGAGACCCCTCTAAATAGCAATCTATAACTATTTTCTTATAAAGAGTTATTCTTTCTCCATTGTAACTTATGGATGTTTTAGTCTTTGAATTTTGTATACCCAAAGTTACAAAACTATTTATATTCTGAGGATTTATAGCTTCTAGTGTTCCACTTTCAACTTTTCCTGTTAAGAAATTGTAACTCATTCCTTCACTAGTGCTTATTTTTCTAACCATAACCTCATCCTCAAAAAGTGCCCCTCCACTCAAATCTAAAGTCTTTTCACCATTTACATCTTTAATATTTAAAGCTCCTAAAATTGCTATATTATTATAATTAGTTCTAGCGGCTAAATATTGATTAGCATTTATTGCTATAACCTTAGGATTATCATTCATCTTTCTAATTAGCTGCTCTAGATAAATTCCTAAATATTCTTCATCCCCCTTTACTTGCTTTAAAAGCTCATCAGGACTTCCAAATAAAACAAACATATAAGGTCTTATCATAAACTCTTGATTTCTGTTTATGGCATCCATAAACTTTTTTATACCTTCTTTTGAAACATCTTCAGTAAATATATACGCCTTACATTGTGAAAAATTTATATCTCCACTAGCTGTTAAGTTCACATCTTTTATTGCTTCCCCTACAGTTTTCCCAGTACCTTTATATACTATTTTTTCACCCTTTTGGGATGTTTCATTGGCACTTCTATAAGGTTTTACAGCATCTAAATAAATTTCTATCTCTCCAACTTCATTTTCATCGAATATTATGGTCGTAACAAATATTCCATTATTAATATCTGTATAATTATAACATCCCTTAAGGCCTATAGTTATTATAAAAAGAAGGAGTAAAGAAAGTAGCTTAATTAATCTATTTTTAATTTTCTTCATTTTCATTACCCTCCTTCATAATATGACCAGAAATACTATCTAAATTCCCTCTGGTAAATATATCCTTAAAGCCATGCTTTTTTAATGTTCCTAAAGGAAATAAATATGGGTATCCACAAGTATATAATCCTGATAAGTGAGCTAATATAATTAATCCTACACTTATAATTCCTGGAAACCCATATAATGCCCCAAAAATAGCTACTATAAAACTCCAAAGTGATACTGCACCATATAAATTTGGTATTAAAAAGTAACAAACTGCTGCTATACAAACTATTACTATAGTTATTGTTGAAGCTATCCCAGCTGCTACCGCTGAGCTTCCTAGAACAAAAGATGCAACTAAACTCATAGATGTTCCAATTGGCTGAGGTAATCTAAGCCCAGCTTCTTTGATTAGCTGAAATAAGAACATTACTATGAGAACTTCTGCAATAGTTGGAAATGGAACCCCTGCCCTAGATACAGCAAGCCTTAGTATAAAACTAGTTGGAAGTACTGAAAAATGATGAGTTATAAGTGCTACATAAAATCCTGGTAAAAACATTGCTATAAAAAACGCTATCCATCTCAATATTCTTGTAAAACTTGTAAAATATTTGTTTGAGTAATAATCATCAGGAGCCTGAAAATTTTCTAGGAAAAAAGATGGTACAGTTATTACAAATGGAGTTCCATCAACTATAACCGCTACTCTTCCCTCTAGAATCTTTGCAGTAGCATCATCTACTTTTTCAGTGTAAGATACTGTATCAAAAAGAGTCTTTTTAGCCCTCAATTTTTCCTCTATATAATTAGTATCTAGTATAAAGTTATAATCTAGTTCATTTAATGTTTTGCGAACA
>CAUWNL010000099.1:0-10575 GCA_963559995.1 uncultured Sarcina sp. | reverse complement strand
AAAATTTATTTTCATTCTTACCCTCCGACCAATCCTTTTATAATGCAGGTAGTAATGCAGGGATGTCTTATGCTAGTGGGTTATCTCAAGCGAATAATTATGTCATTCAATCAGAAATAACTCAAACTGAAAGATTGCAAGAAATACAAAATGAATATTTTAATACTAGTAGTAATGGTTTAAAATTAAATATAGACTTAAATCAAAGACTCAAAAACGCTTTAACTGATGTAGGAAACGCTTTACAAGAAAATCAATCTTTACAACAACAATCTACTACTAATGGTAATGAAACTATTGATTTATTAAATCAAGAAATTAATTTATTAAATCAAAAAAAACAATTAAATGAAAACATATTATCTAGTTATCAACAACAATTAGCAGATATGAAAAATTCTTTACAAAATGAAGGTATTAGCTTTGATAGTAATGGAAATATATTAAATGCAGTTTCACGATTACAACAATTAGAAAGTTGAATAAATAATATTCCTTCAAGTGTTAAAGATACATCTAGTTTAAGTAGTTATGGAAATTATAATATCCCTACATCTATTTCTAATTTAACTAGGCAACAAGCTGAGCAAACTATTCAAAATATACAGAGTATGGTACAAGCTTATGAGCAAATGTTACATACTACTATTCCAGAAACAGAGCAAACTATAACTGACACTCAAAACAGTGTAAATAACGTATACAATAATATGTTACAAACAGCTAGTAATGTAGAAAATCAAATTACTCAAATTATTCAAAAACAAATAGCTGAGAGGAAACAAGCTATTCAAAATGAAGCTCAAACCCAAGTTAATGCTTTAAATACTACTTTACAAAATTTAGAACAACAACATAATCAACAAACTTACCAAACTACTTTAAAACAACAATATCAACAATTACAACAATTACAAGAGCAAATTAATGACGCTGAATTAGACCATAGTCTAAACGGGCAAGCTACTTTAAAGCAGTTAAAAGAAGAATATCAAAATCAACAAGACCAAATAAATCAAACTATTAGTAATGAACAATATCAAAATGCTCAAACTAAAATTCAAAATGAGATAAATTCTATTGATAGTAATGCTCAAACAGAAGAGCAAGATTTAGAAAATGAGTGAACACCTCAAAAAATCGCAAGTACGGTTCAACAAGCTATGAAAGACGGTAGTTTTAAAGATGTAGAAGGTAATATAGTAAGTGTTCAACAAGCTTGAATAGAGTTTGCTAATGAATTTGATGATGGATTAGGAGTTATGGGAAATAAATTAAAAGATGACTTTTTAGCTCAGTTACAAGAAGCTCAAAAAATTATGCAAAATATTCAGACTATAAATAAGAATCTAGGGTATTATAATACAAGTAGTGCTACCCCAACATGAGTTACACCAAACAGTAGTAATTCAACCTTATTTAGAATCACTCCTTCTTTAACTACACCTACTATTAAGACAAGTAATCAAACTTCTAACAGTAGTGCAATTAATTTTAATGCTCCATTGCTAGAAGTCAAAGGTAGTGTTGGAAGTGCTTCAGAACTTGATAGATATTCTAAAAATTTAGAAGTTAAAGTAACTGATTATATAGTTAAAAATCTTAGAAATAGAGGAATAATGTAATATTTAACACTATTCCTCTTTCAAAATAAAAAAAGTTTTAAAAACTATTGACAAAAAATTAAACTTATATTATAATATAATTAAAGAAAGGGGAATAGTATGTTCCAAAGTAAAAACTTTACATTTGATAATAGAACAAATAGTGATATGGGAGTTATAATGATATATAGTAGCTTGCCTAGCAAAATATGGGGCGTTCAAAAATCAACAACTAGTTCTACTAGAACTCCTAGAAATTATTTGGGAACAAGTTTTCATGATAATCTAAATATCCCTACCTTTACTATTTATTTAACTTTTGTAAATAATAGTGAAGTAGCAATAATGCCTACAGTTCAACAAAAAATTAATGTTTTGAATTGATTGATGCCTAGTGATGGACAATATAAGGCATTTGTACCAGAAGATAATGGGTTAGAATACTATGTGAAAGTTACTTCAATGACAGAACAAGAATATCAGAATGGTATAGAATTACAATTAAATTTTCAAATGAATTCACCTTATACTTATATACCTTTAATAGTTAAGAATTTTAATTTAAGTGGTATGATAAATCAGACAGCTACAATAAATGTGGAAAATCTATGTAATGTAATGACTACTTTTAAACCTATAATAAGATTTAAAGCTTCTCCATATTTAACAGAAACAACTAGTTTTACAGTTACTAACAATACTACAGGAGATAGTTTTACAATTTCTCATATAAAAGCAGGTGAAAGCATATATATTAATAATAGAAGAGAATTTATTAATAGTTCTTTAGAAGATACATTTAAACTCAATAATTTCACAGGAGATTTTATAAAAATGTATCAAGGAATGAATAATATAACTTTTAAAGGAGAAGGAAAAGTTTTTTTTGAAGCACATTATCCAACGTTAATGTTCTAAATTTATAATTTGTTAAGAAAGGGAAAATAGAGTATGAATTATCTGAATCAACCGTATTACTATATGTTTAGACCAGATTTATTTTATTTGAAAGGGAATTTTGAACAAACTTCTTGCTTAACCGCAAATTCAAACACTAATTTAACTGTTAATGGTAATTTTAGAACTCAAGGTGATATTTGTTATTTAACATGAAGCAGTGAAGACATTATGAAGCACAGCTACATATCTTATAAAACAAATTATGATTATTCTAATGTAATCTTAAAATTTAATGTTTCGTATGGAGATACAGTTATCAACTATGATAGTGTTAATACTCCACAAATCTTAAGAGTTACTTCGACTAATCATGTAGTATATGAAGTATATTTGGGATTTTGTTCTACAGTTTCTAGGGCAGTTGTTAATTCAACATGGCTAGAAGATGTTATCGACTTAGGTAATAATTGGATAGCATGAGATAGTGTTAAATTAACTTGGAAAGATGGAAATAATAGTGGAGTAGCTAAGGAAAATAGTGATTTTACTGTTGATTATATAAATGGAACAATAACTTCTACTTCAAAAAGCAGTATACCTCATTCAGCAAGTGTTACTATTGAGTTTAATTATAGTAATTTCCAACAATTTATAATAGACTTTAACAATTTACACTCTGGTTTTATGCCAACAGCGTCGATATGAATAGATGCAACAGAAATACAGGAAATAGCATTTCCTATTACTCCAATGGGTTATACAGGGAACATGGTAGCCTTCGGTGAAGAAGTAGGTTATTGGATAAATTATGCTAATATAATTTCAACTGGTGGATTTTTAAATTATGAAAATGTTGACCTACCTATAAATAAGTATAATATAGTAGAAAATTATGATAATATATATAATTTATGCCCTGCTAGAGTGGCTAGAGAAATGAAAAAATTAGGATACGCAGGTGTGGTTAATTTATACATAGGTTCGTCTCACTATTATTGTAAAAATGCTAATAAAGGAACTGTAGTAAATTCTTCTAGCGATATGATTTTACAAACATATTCTCCAATTACAGGAGCCTTTTATACTTGATTCCAAAATTATTGTTCTTCTTTATTGCAAAATGGTATAGAGGAATTAATATTAGGGTTTTCATTAGAAAATTTACAAATGCCAGACGAATGAAAACAAAAATATTTAGACGGAACTTATGCTCAAGGAGTTATAGACAATAATTCATATCTTTTTTCACCTTCTCCTAATGAACCAATTAGAGCATATATAGGGGGGGTAGGTGCAGAATTATTAAATATAGCTTTTAATGAAGGAATAAACACTTCTATTCAAATGACAGGGAATATATTTGGAGTTAGAAATAAAAATTCTAATTATGAAATAGCTATGTATGATAATTTTACAATTAGTTGGTATAAATATCAAAATAACAACACACCTATGCCAATTTATACTTCATTGCCAAAAGATGAAGATTTATCTTCAAAAGATTTGACTTTAGCTCAATGATTAAACACTCAATTACAAAATTACTCTAATTTCATGAAAGATGTAGGAGCTAATAGTGATGTTAAATATTCGGTCTTATTTTCACTACCTCGAAATGTGGATGAAAGTTTACCACAATTTGTTCAATTGGTAAATACACCTTATAAAGCATGAGAAAATAACCAAATCCAATATTTTGGTATAAAAGATTTTGAATGGGTAATAAATTCAAATTCACAACATAATGAAATTAATGATTTTGGTATAGAAAAAGTACATAAACCCTTAGAAGAACAACAATATTTTGCAGGAAAAATAAGTAATCGTAATTCAGTTAGTGCAGAATGAAATTTAATTCTTAAGGCGAGTACTGATGCTTTAAGTTTAGGTTTTGCTAATGTTTTCATATGTGATGGTCAAGATATTAGAACATATGGGCTATCTGTAACTGTAGAAATAGAGCCAGATAACGAGGGATTAAGGCAGTTAAAAATATTTAATAATAATACAGTTGAATATAAATTAACTCTATTAAAAAATAGTGGAGAAAAAATAATCAATTTGGGTAACGCATTGGTAGATAGTATAAATGTAGGGATAAATCAAATTTATGAATTAGTTTTTACTGTCCCTTATTATTACACAGATGATATAAATCTTTCTATAATAAAAAATGAAGAATATGACTTAGTAAAGGAAAAACAGATAGTACAAGTTAATGGATTAGATAAATTTATAATTCAAAACATAGTTGAAAATGAAGGTGAAGGTGGAGATTCAGTTTCGAGTATAGCAGGTAATGGTGGAAATGGAACAACTGCTACAACAAAAACAGTAACAGCTTATTCACTTGAAAAGCAATTAAATAAGAGAACTATTACCTTCCCACAAACTACTGCACAATTAAATGCAGATAGTGTGAATACGTCAGCAGGGTACTTAGATATGGTAGACCAAGCATGTTCATGAAGAATGAATTATGTAGACCAAAATGCTAGGATAGAGCATTTCAATGGAGGTACAGATAATAAATATAGACAATTGTCAGCTACCTCAACCTTTGTTTATCCTTTTTTAACTTCTACGTTAGCTAGTTTATTTAATATTGTAACAATATTTAACTCTCATAATAAAACATATGATGTTTATGATGCAGATAGTTATGGGACGCAAAGAAACATAATTATGAGTTTGGATAATATAGTTACAGAGTTTCAAAAAACAACTGATATAGAAAATATAGTAACTAGGTTACATGCTACGGGTGAAAATAATTTAGTATTTACTCAAGTAAATCCGCTAGGGACTGATTATATAGATGACATGAGTTATTACAGAAATAGCACATATATGAGTAATGAATTGTTAAATGCTTTAGATAGATATGATAAGGTAACTACTCAATTATTTCAACAGTTTACTAGTTTAAGAACAACTTTAACTAATCAACAGGAAGAAGTAGATAATCTTAATGAACAAATAGATACATTAAAGTCTAATCAAATTACATATGAGCAAGAACAATCAGCTTTATTAAAAACTTTAGCTAGTTATCCAAATGGAAATATAACTATTTCTTCTAATTTAAAGCAATTGAAAACACAAATAGATAGTAATGATTCAGCGTTACAAACTGCTCAACAACAATTAACTACAGCTACTAATAATTTGAATAGCACTATGTCGCAACTTCAAAATATAGCTAATCAATATGACATGAGTAATACTACAGATTGAGGTGGATTGATTTTTACCCCAGAATTGTTAGAAGAATATGATAATTTTATTTTAGAAGATACTTATACTAATGTTTCTTGTACTACACCAGAGCAACTGTATCAAGAAACTCAATTACAAATAGCAAAACTTAATACACCTACTTACACTTTTAGCTTAACTGTAGATGATTTTTTAGAGAGCTTACCTTTTAATGAAGAAGAAAAAATGAATATAACTTTAAGCTTGGGAGATTCCTTAAGAGCTAAAAATAAGAACATGAATTATGATGATTATGTTAGATTTGTTGGTTATACTGTTTCTCCAACTACAGCAGAGCAACAAGGAAGTTTACAGTTAACTTTTTCAACCACAAATACTAATAATAGCAGTATTAATTCACTTGGAAATACTATGAGCCAAATAATATCAACTACGCATGAAGTGGATATAAACAAATATTACTGAAATATGTCAAAAGGTACTGCGGATTGAGTACAACAATTTAGTACTAACTCTTTAAATCTTGTAGCACAAGCCATTGCAGGTAAAACAGAAGTAAATGAAATCAATATAAATGAAAATGGAATTTATTTAGCTGATGCTACTAATACTCAAGAGCAATTAGCTCTTACTAATAATATAATTGCTATGACAACTGATGGTTGGAATACAGCAAATGTAGCTATCACACCTCAGTGGATAAATGGCAATCTTTTATGTGCTAATAGTGTAGCCACAGAAAGTTTAACAGTGGAAGTGCAAGAACAAATAACTAATGCGAATAAGGGTGTAGCAACATTAAATCAAAAATTAATTGATGCTCAAGGCGAATTAGAAAGTCAAATTAGTGAAAAGATTGGAACTACACAAATGTGGGCAGAATTAACTCAAAATAGTAATGAATTAAACTCTATCATTGAAAAAACCACAGCAATGGAAGAAATGAGTTCACAAATTAGTCAAAACTATGACAGTATAACAGAAAAAGTAAGTAAGGGTGATATGAGTACAGAAATCACCGAGAATGCTAGTTCTGTTATTATGGCTTGGAATAGTGGCTCTAGTTCTATTACATTTGAAGACGGTGATATAATTTGTGATGGTGATAATGGAGGACAAGTAGTTATTAGTGGTGATGGAGGTATTACTTATAATAAAGGGGGACAAAGCGTAGGATTTGGAGTAAGTTCATTTGTGGGGCAAACTAAACTACAAAATGGAGTATGAGGAACGGTAACATTACCTGCTTGTTTCCAAAATGCTAATATGGGAACAGATTTTCAAGTTACAGCTTGAGCGGGTAATATAGATTCAAACTATGATGAAGTGTTTAATCATGATGCTTTGAGGAATATATTTGTTAACATAGGAGGTTACAATCCATTAACTGGTCAGTTATCGGTACAACCTTGCATACAAAAAATTGGTATTCAGACATTAACTATGTGAGGATGAAATTCACAGACTACCACACCAGGTAATAAGCAACAAGAAGGTATGATAAACGTTATTATTTATGCTGTTTTAAGTACAAGTCCTACTCAAAATTTATAATAAAGGAGATAAATTATATGTTATTTATTTATTATCTATCAGATGGTGAAATTTTTAATGTGGGTATTGGTTGAAATAGTTTGGAAGAATATTATGGTTATAGAGCAAAGGAAATGTCTAAAATATTCGGTGCTGTTTTACTCCCTTATGATAAATATGCCTACGACCATCATTATTTATTTAAAGTAAATATAAAAACAAAAGAGCTTGAATTCAAGGGGGAAGTACCTTCCTATATACAATCTCTTATAAACAAAAAATAAAAAATAGGAGGAATATTATATGGCTATCAATGAGACATTACATATGTTACCAGTAGATGAAAATACTCATACAATAGTAGATAGTATGATAATTGAGCAAGATATTTATCCAGATACAGGGATAATAACAAAAAGAAATTTTAATAGTTATGGTCAAGTTGAAGCAGTTCAAATTTTAAATGAAGTCCATACAATTATGAGAAATAGAATAATATTAAATCAAATACCTTCTACTTATTATAGGGTTCAAATAAATGGTATGACAGAAAATGTTAATGGAACTCAAGCTAATTTAACTGCAAATCAATTTACAGTAGTTTATGATTCGGGAATAATATATTTTAATAGTGCTATGGAGGGTCAACAAATAACTATAAATCAATATTATGGAATAGGAATTGAAATGATACCCACTTCGAGAATTTATATAGGTACTGATTCAGATGGTAATATAACAAATACTTTATATGATATGATAAAAGTAGGGACAAATGCTATTACGGCTCTAGAAGAAGTTGGTGGTGTATTAGCAGATGGTAAGGCTACTGCTGAAAGATTAGAAAGAGATAATACCACAGCTACTAATACTGATGCTACTTTAAATACAGCTATTACTAATGCTAATACTATTAATACAACTTTAAATAGTACAATAACAACTGCAAATACCAGTAATACCACTTTGAACGATACAATTACCAAAGCAAAACCAGTTCAAGCAAATTTAGATGCTTCAATTAATAATGGTCAAAGTCTTGATTTTACTATTAATAAAAATATAAATACGCTACAAACCTTATATACCAATTTAACTAATGATATTTCAACAGGAGATACATTGCATAGTAATTTAACTAATGATATTAGTAATAGTACTAGTTTAAATAGTGAGTTAAGTAAAACTATAACAGAAGCGACTAATATAAATACTAGTTTAGAGACTACACTAACTAATGCAACTAATACACAACAAACCTTATCTACAGCTATTACTAATGGTACAAACATTAGTAATACTATTGGTAATGATATTAAAACCCTAACCACTTTAAGTAACAACTTAAATAATGATATCTCAACTGGAAATACACTTCACACTAATCTAGCTAATGATATTACTAATGGAACTAGTTTAAATACAAGTTTAAGTAATACAGTTAATACAGCTACAAGTGTAGAAAAAAGTTTATCTAAAGATATTGAAGATTATAAAGGAATAAGTAAAGGGAGTTTAAATGAAGCATCTACTCCTGTTTTAAGTGGGAATTGAAGCATGGAAGACGGAGTATTTTTTAGTTTTTTAAGGAAATCTACTACCACTAATAATACTACTGAAAATCCTGTAGTTTCAATGGGAACAGTAAATAATATATTTACTATACAACATGGGACAAACAGTACTAGTAAACCTTTAGTAACATATGCTCCAATAAATGAAACTGATGTAACTACTCCTATAGATGTTAAAGTCCCACTTGAAGTCAGTTCTGGTTCAAGCGGGAATTCAATAAGACTAGATAATGGTAGTGTAAAAGTAAATGATGCAAGGGTCTTATATATAGATAGTAAAAATAATGTATGAATAAATAGTAGTGATACAATGACAAATGGGAAAGGGTTAGCTTACACTTATATCAGTGGTAATTTAAATTTAGATGTGGTAAAAACTATTGAGAGTGGTTATCAAATAGCAGGGAATAATGTTTTAACTACAAATAATAATATGATTAATATTAATGAAGCAAAAGCTTATGATACTTTAAATTTAAATGCTAATACAATAAATTTTAATGGTAGTGCCACATCAAATGGTAGTCAGATGTATACATTAAAAGGTGTTATGGCTACAAATACAGATTTGGATAATTTAACAGCAACAGGTATTTATTATTGTGATTCCTTTTCTGTTGCTTCAAGTTTAATAAATTGTCCTAATAATGTCCAAGGGATGTTAGAAGTTTGGAATGTTGGTGGAGCAGGTGTAACTGAAGCAGATACTTCATTTATAATGCAAAGATATACAACAGTTATGAATAAGCCTGAAGTCAGTGCTCATAATATCGCAGGAGTGTATATAAGAAGCTATGATAAAGGAAGTAATGATTGGTCTTATTGACAACCAATATATGCCTATGATTATAGTACAAATAGTACATACTATGAGTTTAATCAATCCTATAATCCAGCTCCGAATACCTATCCAGTCAATGCTTATAATACTAGTGCTACAACACATTCAACAACTTATATAGCTTTACCTGCAATGGTTGCAACTTTAGGTAAGGAAACTACAAATTTATTATTAAATCAACAACAACAGAAACAGCAAATAGAGGAAACTGGTAAAAAAACTACAGAATTAGTCTTAACCAGTATGAAAACTCAAGAGCAAAATAGTAGTTTAGGGAAACTTATCCCAAATATTATTTTAAATGGGTCTAAGGTTGGTTCTGATGTTAAAACTTTAATATCACAGACTCAGTCATTAGGTAAAAATTTAACAGGGGGTATTATTGATAATATAAAAATAAAAGCACAAAACTCTGAATTAGGAAATATTGTTTCTAATTTAGAATTAGAAAATGCTCAATTAAAAGAGCAAAATACATTATTAAAACAACAAATAAAAGCTTTAGCAGAAATAATGATAAAGCAAACTTTAGGAGGTAAATAGTTATGGATTTTCAAGATTGGAAAGAATTTTATGGATGGGGTTTTTGTACTCAAGCACAATTACAACAAGCAGTTCAATATGGAATGTTAACTGAACAACAATATGATGAAATAGTAGGTGTTAGTACAAATTCTGACACCACTCCAGAAAATAATGTAAGTAATACAACTAATCCAACTCAAACTGTAGCAAATTCAAATGTAAAATAAACTTGTATAGAGTACAAATCAATTCTATACTCTATATAACAAAAAATAAATAAATATAACTAATAAACATTAAATTAAAATAAGGAAGGTAATTTAAATGATTAATGGTATTGATGTTTCAAATTGGCAAGGAGAAGTAGATTTTTCACAAG
>CAUWNL010000098.1:0-10725 GCA_963559995.1 uncultured Sarcina sp. | reverse complement strand
TTATAAAATAACTCATATATTCAATAAATAGGATATTTTTATATAATATAAAATATATAAAACATTATTAAATTAAAATTTAAAATTTAATTACAATTTTTTTAAAAAAAATTAAGTGAAATTAAAAATATTTTAAAACCAAATGCAAAAATGTCTAAAAAGGTAATGTGAATTTTGTTGACTAATGGTAAAAACTATAATATTATAAAGTCATCAGATAAAAATACTAACGAAGTTAAATTATCAATTAATTAACATAAGAGGGGGAAAAAAGCATTGACAAAGACTAAAAAATTGGGGCTAATATCATTAATCCTTATGATATTTACATCAGTATTTGGATTTACTAATATACCTAGAGCTTTCTACCTTATGGGATATTCAGCTATACCATGGTATATATTCTCAGCTGTATTATTCTTCATACCATATGCATTTATGATGGCAGAGTATGGCGCAGCCTTTAAAGACGAAAAGGGTGGAATTTACTCTTGGATGGAAAAATCAGTAGGAGCTAAATTCGCATTTATAGGAACATTTATGTGGTATACTTCATATATAATCTGGATGGTTAGTGTATCATCATCAATATGGGTTCCATTTTCAAATTTATTGTTTGGTAGCGATACCACTTCTGCTTGGAATCTATTTGGGTTAAGTGGTTCACAACTGCTTGGAGTTTTAGGAATAATATTAATAATTGTAATAACAGCAGTATCATCTAGAGGACTAAAAAATATATCTAAAATCGCATCAGTTGGTGGTATATTTGTAATGTGTGCTAACGTTGTTTTATTACTTGGAGGACTTATAGTTCTTATAGGTAACGGATTCCATCCAGCTCAAGAAATAACTTTATCAGCATTTACAACATCACCTAATGCTGCTTATCAGTCACCTCTTGGAATGCTTGGATTTGTAGTATTTGCAATTTTTGCTTATGGTGGTTTAGAGGCTGTTGGTGGTCTTGTTGACCAAACAAAGAATCCATCAGTAACTTTTCCTAAAGCTATAAAAATAGCAGCAATTGTTATTGCAGTAGGATATTCAGTTGCAATATTATTTGTAGGATTTTTTACTAATTGGAGTTCAGTATTAACAAATCCTAATGTAAACATGGCAAATGTTGCTTATGTAATACTAAATAACTTAGGTTATCAAATAGGATTAGTATTTGGAATGGGCACATCATCAGCTTTATTTGTAGGCTCATTATTTGCAAGATTTATAGGCCTTTCAATGTTACTTGCTTTAACAGGAGCATTCTTTACATTGATATATGCACCTATTAAACAACTTATTGAAGGTACTCCAAAAGAAATTTGGCCTAAAAAATTAACTAAGCTTAATAACGATGGAATGCCAGTTATAGCAATGTGGGTACAATGTGCTATAGTTGTAATAATAATAGCATCTTCAGCATTTGGAGGATCAGATGGTAGCAGTTTCTTAAATGATTTAATTCTTATGGGAAATGTATCAATGACAATTCCATACATGTTCTTAGCAATAGCATTTATATTCTTTAAGAAGAATACATCAATCAATAAACCTTTTGAAATGTATAAATCTTATAAAACAGGTGCTATATGGGCTATAATAGTTACATGTGTTGTTGGATTTGCTAATGTGTTTACAATAATACAACCTGCTATTGAGAGTGGTAATTATCGTTCAACATTCATACAACTTGTAGGACCTGTAATCTTCTCAATAATTGCTATAATACTTTATTCAATATACGAAAAGAGACATTTAAAGAGTAAAGATAAAATAGACAGTTTATAAAAAATAAAAGCATTAGGAGTTTTCCTAATGCTTTTATTTTTGTTATTTTACAAAGGCATTATAGATTGCATTTGTAGCTTTTTCAAAATCATTATTATCTATACCTATAAGTATATTCATTTCACTAGAACCTTGATCTATCATTTTTATATTTATATTGGCCTCATAAATTGCAGTAAATATTTTAGCGGCTATTCCAGGAGATTTAGCCATTCCACGTCCAACAGTTGCAATAACAGACATATTAGGATTTACTTCTATAGAATCTGGATTACATTGTCTTTTAATTTCTTCCACAATTTCATTTAGCTTATTATTAAGTTTACTACTATCTATAACAAGACACACTGTATCTATACCAGCTGGCATATTCTCAAATGAAATACCTTTATTCTCTAAAATAGATAAGATTTTTCTACAAAAACCAAGTTCAGAATTCATAAGAGCTTTATAAATTGATATAACTGTAAAATTCTTTCTTCCAGCTATTCCTGTTATACTTAGAGCCTGTGCCCCTTGAGACAATTCATCTACAATAAGAGTTCCAGAATCCTCAGGTCTGTTTGTATTTTTTATTCTTATTGGTATATTTTTTTCTCTTACTGGAAAAATTGCTTCTTCATGAAGAACAGAGGCACCCATATAAGAAAGTTCTCTAAGTTCCTTATAAGAAATTGTTTCAATGGTTTTAGGGTTTTTAACAACTCTAGGATCTGCCATTAAAAATCCAGAAACATCTGTCCAATTCTCATAAAGTGTAGCATTTATACCTGATGATATAATAGAACCTGTAACATCAGATCCGCCACGAGAAAAAGTAACTATTTCACCTTGTTCATCAGCCCCATAAAACCCAGGGATAACCACATTTTCTCTACCTTTTAAAACTTTTTTAATTTTTTCACGAGTTTTTTCTCTGTCATAGTTTTTGCCTTCATCAAAAGTAATAATACTAGCTGCATCTATAAAATCAAAACCAATATATCTAGCAAGTATAAGACCATTTAAATATTCTCCCCTACTTGCAGTATAATCAGCAGATGCACCATTTTTTATATTTTCCTTTATAGTTTTTAAATATGGAGAAATATCAATATCGATATTTAGTTCATTTATTATCCCTATATATCTATCCTCAATAAGTTTAAAAACATCATTAAAAGGAACACCACTTTTAATATGGGCATGGCAAAGATATAAAACATCAGTTATTTTATAATCTTTATTATGTCTTTTTCCTGGTGCAGAAGGAACTACAAATTTTCTCTCTGGATTTGCAAGAATTATGTCTTTTACCTTTCTAAATTGTTCAGCAGATGCTAAAGAGCTCCCACCAAATTTTGTTACTATAATTTCATTCATTTTTTAGCCCCCAATAAAATTAAATATTAATTATGTATATAATTATATATTAAATAATACCAATAACTTTATTTAAATTCAATTAATTAATGATATTTTAATGATAAACAGATTGAACATTATATAATTATTCAAGGAAATGATTTACTAAAAATGTAAGATATAATATAAATAATAAATTAAATTTAATTTATGCTAGTTTTTAAATTGAATTTATTATATATTATTAATGTAATACAATTATTTAAGACTTAAAAGAAGGCAGGTTTAAAAAATGAGTAATTTTTGGTGTGAAGTAGATTTAAATGCAGTAGAGCACAATTTAAATATAATAAAAAAATTAATAGGAGATAAAAAGTTAATAGGAGTTATTAAAGGTGATGCTTATGGTCTTGGGATAGAAGAACTTTCAAACTTTCTTCAAAACAAAGTGGATATTTTAGCTGTAGGAAATTTAGAGGAGAGTAAAAAAATATCTGTTAAAAATGATATATTAATTCTTTCGCCATTATGTAAAATAGAAGATTTTAAAGATGAAAGAGATAATATTATTTTTAGTATAGATAATGAAGAGATAATAGACAAGTTACCTAAAGATAGTAAAAAGAGAGTACATATCTATTTAGATACAGGAATGAATAGAATGGGTATAAAACCAAATAGGATAGATAGCGTTATTCAAAGTCTAAAAGAAAATTATCCTAATATAAAAATAGAAGGTTTATATACTCATTTACATAAATGTAAGGATGTTAAGTATACAGTAGCTCAAGTCTTAAGATTTAAAAATGTTGTAGAAAAATATAAGGATGAAATTCCTTTAATTCATTGCTTAGCATCAAGTGGAATTTTAAATAATGAAATTAGAAAAGCAGCAAAATTTACAACAGCAGCTAGAGGTGGAAATATAATCTATGGTTATGCAGGGTACAATAGAGGAATAAAAAAAACTTTTACTTACTATGCTGTTCCTGTTAACACATATAAGGTAGCTAAAG
This sequence comes from uncultured Sarcina sp., assembly GCA_963559995.1. Lineage (GTDB taxonomy): Bacteria > Bacillota > Clostridia > Clostridiales > Clostridiaceae > Sarcina. Next base: position 6,577 of record CAUWNL010000098.1, on the reverse strand, counting down.
GAGAACAAGTAGGCTATGGTGGGTTGTTTACTGCAAAACAGGATATGACAATTGGAGTTTTAGAATGTGGTAATGTTAATGGAATGGGAGTTACAAGAGAAATAAAAAGTGGTGTATTATATGATATGTTTAGAGTCTTATATAGAAGTATAAAAAAAAGATATATAATCTTTAATAATGGAAGAGCTGTTGAAATACTTGGAAAACCAAACATGAACGTTACTCTTATTGATATGACGGGAATAGATAAAAATGCAAAACTTAAAGTAGATTTGTCACCAATAATTTCAGAAAGTACTATCGATAAAAAATATATAGGCAATGTAGAAAATAAATTAGAAGTAAAAGAAGTAACGGAAACTATACCTAAAGAGGAAACATTAAAAGTAGAAGAATAATTTAAGATCATTAAAAGGATTAAGAATAAGATATATAAAAAAATAGACAAAACATATAAATAATAGAGAAATTTTGATATATTTTGATATTAGATAAAAATTTAAATATAAATATAATGATTTTTTTATTTGCAAAAAAAGACAAGTAAATATATAATAATTCGTAGAGTTTAATTTGGAAAGGGAAGAAAAAAATGAATACTCTAGCTGTGGTAAAAGGAATACTTACGTTAGCTCTTGTAATATTTATATGTTATATGCTAATTAAAACTAAAAGAAGTGTAAAAAGATATAAAAATGCAAAGAGCAATAAAAGAATGTCAAAAAACGTATCAAGAAGTGTTAGAAATAGATCTACATCTAGATCTAGCGCATCTAATAGTAAATCTAGTGCACCTAGAAGAAAGCCTAGGACAACAAGTAGTAAAAATTCAAAAGATGTTAAAAGAACTACTCAAAATAAAGTATCAACTTATAGATAATATAAATTAATAATTAACATAATAAATTTATGATTAAAATAAAATACTAATAAATCCCCCTTAAGTATTTAAGGGGGATTTATTAGTATTTAAGCATTTTAATAAGCATATCTATAACAGCTTTATTTTTTTCAAGGGCATCAATATAGTTAGCCACATGAAGTCTATAATATTCCTTGCCTTCATCTGTAATTGAATACATTTTCTTTGTCCTTTTATTTATAAAATCGTCACCAGTCCATTTACTTTTAACATATCCTTTTTCTTCAAGGTCATAGAAAGTATCATATATAGTACTAGATGATACTGGAAATGGAAGAGGGGAGGAGGAAAATTTATTTTTAAATTCTTCTAAAACTTTGTTACCAAATATCTCCTTACCTTTAGATAATTCTTTTAATATATAAAAAGTATAAAGTTGTTTTGTATTTACCGTATTTCTTGGAGCAACTAATCTAGTTCTGCCCTTACTATCGTCTCTTGTCATAAAATCACCTCTAAAATAAATTATATTATAAGATTATATATCAGTAAATAAATGGTTTTAAATTTATTAACAAAATATTGGTATTTTACATATAATAAATTATGCCTAAGAAGTGAGGTGGATTTTATGTGTAACTGTGGAAGATGTAACTGTGGAAATAGTAGAGGTTGTGGATATAATAACAACTGCGGATATAACAATTGTGGATTCGGTGGAGGATATAACAATTGTGGCTTTGGTAGCGGCTTTGGATGCGGCAATAATATTTGGATATTAATTTGGTTAAGTTTTTTATGTGGTGGATTTTGTTAAAAAACTTTAATAAAGACTATAATGCCTAATTAGGATAATGAAGGGACTATATCAAAATAGCTTTGATATAGTCCCTTCTAAATTTTAAATATTATACATACTATGAAAAATATATTTTTAATTCATGCAAAAAGTATTGAAAAATAATAGGTTTTTAATTAAAATAGATATGAATTTAAATGTGGAGTGATGTATTTTGGAGGAAAGATTGCAAAAATATATGGCAAGATGTGGAGTTGCCTCTAGAAGAAAATGTGAAAGTCTCATAACAAGTGGAAAAGTATCAGTAAATGGACAAATAGTAGATTCATTAGGTAGTAAAGTAAATTCTAGTGTAGATGAAGTTTTAGTTAACGGAAAAGTTATAAAACTTGAAGAGAAAAAGATTTATATAATGTTAAATAAACCGGAAGGATACGTGACCACTAATAGTGATGAGAGGGGACGAAAAACCATTTTAGATTTAGTAAAGGTACAGGAAAGGATATATCCTATAGGAAGATTGGATTATGACAGTTCAGGGCTTCTTTTACTTACTAATGATGGTGATATTTATAATAAGATAATTCATCCTAGGGTAAAGCTTAATAAAAAATATATAGTTAAAGTGAAAGGTATCTTTACTTCAGAAGAAATTGAGAGATTTGAAAAAGGTATAGATATTGGCGGTTATATAACAGCAGATGCTAAAATAAATATTATAAAAAAGTTTAAGGATTCTTGTGAAGTTTGTGTTATAATTCATGAGGGGAAAAATAGACAAATAAGAAAAATGTGTTCAAAGCTTTCTCATGATGTTATATCACTAAAAAGAGTTGAAATTGGAAAATTAAAACTTGGAAATCTAGAAAAAGGAAAATGGAGAGAACTAAAGTCTCATGAGCTTAATTATATAGATTCTCTTTAAAATATAATTATGTTTAAATATGTAGGAGATATTTCAGTAATTTATCAAAATATAATAAGTAATTTCATTGAAAATAAGAGTATTGCAATAGATGCAACTTTAGGAAATGGTTACGATACTGACTTTTTATCAAAAAATTTTCAAAAGGTTTATGCTTTTGATATACAAAAAGAGGCTATTTTAAATTATAGAGAAAAAAATATTCATAATGTTTCTTTAATTTTAGATTCTCACGAAAATTTTGAAAAACATATAAGGGAGAATGTAGATTGTATAGTTTATAATTTGGGATATCTTCCAGGTGGAGATAAATCTATAACAACAAAAGAAAAATCTACCATTAAAAGTTTAGAAAGTGGATTAAATATTTTAAAAGAAAATGGTCTCATGATTATAGCCCTTTATAGTGGACATGAAGAAGGAAAATATGAAAAGGATGCTGTACTAAATTACTGCAAAAATCTTTCAAAAAAAAGATTTGGTGTTATTTATCAGCAATTTTTAAATAGAACAAATAATCCACCATCTTTGGTGGTAATAGAAAAAAAATAAAAGGTTTTTTAAAGTAAGAAAGGTTTTTTATTATGGATATGGAACAAACTCAAGATCTTATGAAATTAATTCAAATGAAATTTCCAAGATTAAGTAAAGGACAAAAGTTAATAGCTGATTTTATTCTTAAAAATTATGATAAAGCAGCTTTTATGACAGCTGCAAAGCTTGGGGATAGTGTAGGTGTTAGTGAATCTACTGTTGTTAGATTTGCTATAGAACTTGGCTTTAGTGGTTATCCTAAGCTTCAAAAGGCTTTACAAGAACTTATAAAAAATAAGTTAACATCTGTTCAGCGGTTAGAACTTTCTAATGATTATGCATCTGAGGAAAATGTACTAAGGGGAGTCTTAAAGTCAGATATTGAAAATTTAAGAGTTACATTAGAGAAAATAAGCCAAGATAACTTTAATTCAGTTATAGATGAAATATTTAAAGCAAAAACAGTGTATATTGTAGGACTTAGGAGTTCATCTGCTATTGCTGAATTCTTAGGCTTTTATTTAAGGCTTATAGTCCAAGATGTAAGAGTTGTTTCTCATAATATTAGCAATATATTTGAACAAATGATTAATTGTGGTGAAGGTGATTTAGTAATAGGCATAGGCTTTCCAAGGTATGCTTTAAGAACTATAAATGGACTAGAATTTGCTAAAGAAAGAAGAGCTAAGGTTGTTGCTATAACAGATAGCAATGTATCTCCACTTGCAACTGTTGCAGATTATACATTAATAGCCCAAAGTAATATGGCATCCTTCGTAGATTCATTAGTTGCGCCTCTTAGTGTTATAAATGCATTAATAGTTGCCATTGGTATTAGAGAGAAAGATAAAATAACATCAACATTTTACGAATTAGAAGAACTTTGGAAAAACTATGATATATATTCTTATAATCAAAACAATATAGAAAGATAATCATATTTATAAAACTTAAAGGGGACTCTGCATCATAAAGCTATTACAGAGAGCCCCTATAGTATTTTAAAAGGAGTGGATTTTATTTTGACAAAAATAGTAGTAATAGGTGGGGGACCGGCTGGAATGATGGCAGCTATTAGTGCTGCAAAACCATCAAATAATGTAATATTATTAGAGGGAAATGAAAAACTTGGAAAAAAGTTATATATAACAGGTAAGGGAAGATGTAATGTTACAAATGGACGTGATATAAGCGAATTTTTTGATTATATTCCAGGAAATCCACACTTTTTATATAGTGCTTTATATACTTATACTAATAATGATGTTATGAATTTTTTTGAGGGTTTAGGGGTTAAATTAAAAGTAGAACGTGGAATGAGAGTATTCCCGGAATCTGATAAATCATCTGATATAATCCATGCACTTTCTAAAGCATTAAGAGAAAAAGGTGTAGATGTTAAATTAAGTTCTAAGGTAGTATCATGGCATACAGAAAAGAATAGTATAAAATATGTTAATCTTGAAGATGGAAGAAAAATAGAAGGAGATCATTTCATATTATGTACAGGTGGAAAATCTTACCCTCTTACAGGATGTACTGGAATTGGTCATGAACTATGCGAGAAGGCAGGGCATAGTGTAGTAGAACTTAAGCCATCCTTAGTTCCAATTGAAATTAAAGATGAGTGGGTAAAGGAATTACAAGGTTTATCTCTTAAAAATGTAGAACTTACTATTAAGAAAAAGAATGCTAAAAAGGCGGTTTACAAAGAATTCGGAGAGATGCTTTTTACTCATTATGGAATTTCAGGGCCTTTAGTTTTAAGTGGCAGTAGATTTATAGAAGATAATAAAGAATTTAATATTTTTATAGATTTAAAACCAGCTTTAGATATAGCTGAATTAGATAAGAGACTTCAAAAAGATTTTCAAAAGAATTTAAATAGAGATTTTAAAAATTCTTTAGATGAATTACTTCCTAAGAAACTTATTCCTGTTATAATAAAACTGTCAGGAATTGATGAAAATAAGAAAGTAAATTCTATAACGAAAGAGGAAAGAAAGTTATTAGTTTCTCTTTTAAAAGGCTTAACTTTAAATGTTAATGGACTTAGACCTTTAAAGGAAGCAATAGTTACAGCTGGAGGAATATCAACTCTTGAAATAGACCCATCAACTATGAAATCTAAAGTGATAAACAACTTATCTTTTGCAGGTGAGATTATAGATGTAGATGCCTTTACTGGTGGATTTAATGTTCAAATAGCACTGTCTACAGGATTTTTAGCAGGAAAAGAGATTTAAATAAGGAGAGAAATTTTAACATGAAAATAGCAATTGCAATAGATGGACCAGCAGGAGCTGGAAAAAGTACAATAGCAAAAATTATAGCAAATAAATTTAACTTAATGTATATAAATACTGGATTTATGTATAGGGCTATAACTTTAAAAGCTATTGAAAATAATATAAGTGCTGATAACATAGAGGACGTTTGTAATCTTATAGAGAATACTGATATGTATTTTGAGGGAAATGATTTGATATTAGATGGGAAGAATGTTACAAGCCTATTAACTCTTCCTAACATAAGCAAATCAGTTTCTGCTTTTGCATCAATTAAAGAGGTAAGAAAAAAACTTGTTGAAGAAATGCAAAAAATGTCTGATAAATATGATGTAATTATGGATGGTCGTGATATTGGAACTGTAGTTTTAAAAAATGCAAAATATAAATTTTTCCTAACAGCAAGTCCTGAAGAAAGAGCTCTTAGAAGATATAATGAGATGACTGAAAAAGGATTAAAAGTATCCTATAACGAAATATTAGAAGATATTAAGAAAAGAGACTACTTAGATTGTAATAGAGAAGTAGATCCTTTAAAAAAAGCTTTAGATGCTATTGAAATAGATACTACAGGGCTTGGAATAGAAGATGTAGCAAATAAAATTTCAAAATATATCGAAAGAAGGTAGTTAATATAGATAATATAATTATAGCAAAAAATGCAGGATTTTGTTATGGAGTAAAAAGAGCAGTTGATGAGGCTATAAAAGCTCAGAAGGAAGCTAATAAAAAAATATTTACTTTAGGTTCTTTAATCCATAATAATGATGCAGTTAAGTATTTAGAAGAAAATAATATATTCTCTATAGAAGAAGAGAATATAGATAGCTTAAACGAAAATGACATAATAATAATTAGATCACATGGGGTTAAGGAAAGTGTTATAAAAAAGTTAGAAAAAAGAAACTTAAGAATAATTGATTTAACATGCCCTTATGTAAAAAGTATTCATTCTAAAGTTAAAGATCACTATGAAAAAGGTTATAAAATTATGATAATAGGTGATAAAAAACACCCTGAGGTTATAGGAATAACTGGTTGGTGTAATGATGATGCAATTGTTGTAAATAAAATAGAGGATTTAGAAGAAATTCCACCTAAAATTTGCGTAGTATCCCAAACTACAGAAAAGAAAAAAACATGGAACCTTATAATGGGGAAAGTAGTTG
>CAUWNL010000097.1:0-10725 GCA_963559995.1 uncultured Sarcina sp. | reverse complement strand
CATCTATTAAATTAAATGCTTTTGCCCTATTAGAAGTATATATATAATTTCTTATAACAGTAATTATATCTTGCTTAGTCTTATTACTAGATGGTTTTTCATAATATATTTTATAATACATAACGATTAAATCTTGTAATTTATATTCCTTTATTATTTTTTCATCATCTAAATTATTAAAAATATCTAATATTTCTTCAAATGAATAATTATCTACATTAGTATTTATTGAATTAATCCTTTTTCTATTATTAATACACATAGCTTTTTCAATTAAATAAATATTATTTTTTTTTGAGTTTTGATAATACCTTTAAAAGCTTAGGCAAATCTTCTTTGTCTACATATTCATAAAGAAATTCAATTTTACTTTTATCATTGTTAATATCACTAATTAAAATATTATTAAAATTTTCAATTAATTTATCTAATAGTTCTATATTATTTGTATCAAATTTCATACTGGCTACTCCTAATTTAGATAACATTTATGATAATTCATTTAATCTTTCTATTAATTCTTTACTCAATTTTTCATATTCATCTCTTTCTTCTGATAATTCACCAAACTTTATTGTTCTTGCAATATCAATGTAATTATTTATATACTCTTTAAAAATATAAATATTGCGTTCAAATTTTATACTTTCTAAAGAATTCTTAAAATCAGTTTTATCATTGTTATAATTTGCTTGACCTCTAATAAGTGTATAAAAAATACCTATTAATTTAGGCTTATCCCCAAAAAAATGTTTATTAAATAGTGCTTCTTCATTATTTTCACAGTATTTATTATATATTTCATTAACTGTATTTATATAATGAATTACACCATTTGTACTCATTCCATCAAGAATTGTAGGTATCAAGTATAAATCAGACATCAAAAATGCACCTTGTGTTATTACATTATTTGATGGAGGACAATCAATAAAAATATAATCAAATTTTATTTTCAATTCTACTAAATCTATGAATTGTTTTAATATAGCTAAATATTCTATATTATTTTTCATTTCCAATACTAACTCGTCAAGCCCTCTATTACCTTGATAAAATAAACTCGAAGGTATAAACGAAACATCTCCACATTTTTTAATCAACTTATCTATTTCAAATCTTAATTCAATATTTCTATGATTATTTATCTTTTTTATATACATATCAAAGACATAATTTAATGTTTCTTGTGGTTTCAACTGATTTAAATTTTGCTTACCATATTTTCTCATACAAATTTCACTTAAAGAACTTTGTGGATCTAAATCAATTAATAATACTTTTTTATCTTTTTCACCCAATTTAGTAGCAAGTGAAAAAACACTAGTAGTTTTTCCTACTCCCCCCTTATAATTTCCAACAAAAATTTTTTTCACCATATATCTCTCCCATTTATTTTTCATTAATATATTATGTATACATAAATATAAAAATGATTTATTTCCTAAAAAACAATATAGCTTAAAATTCGAATATTATATTAAGTAATATTTTATAAAGTTTTAAAATAACTATAGTTATATTAATAATATAAAAATTATGTCATTTTATATGAAATAATATAATTTTTGATACTTTTTACTAAAACATTTTTACTAATTGTTATTTTGACATTTATGTTGAAAATTGATTTAAAAATAAAATCAGTAATAACAATCTTTGATTTGAATATATAAAAAAAACAAAAGTTAATTATATTTATTTTCAAGTATAGGGGGGAGTATTTGTAATAAGGAAAATTAATCTTAAAAGTCGCACCATTAGAATACTTTATACAAATTTGTAAAAACCCCTTAAAAGGGGGTATAAAATATTATCAGTCTTGATATAGTCTCATATCTTTGTACTTGAAACTTATAAAAATCAATTAATTTATTATAAAAAACATAATAAATTAAGTTAATTTTAATAAAAAAAGCTACTACTTTTAAATATGTAATAGCTTTTTTACGAATTTACAATTAAAATATATTAAACTTATAACTCAAATTAAGTTCCACTTCTTTATAGAAATAAGCTTATGATTTGCTTAACACAACTTATACCATTTTCAATTATAACAATCCTATCTCATCCAATCATTAACCCTTTGGTATTTTCCCTGCCAATTAAGACTATAAACTTCTACTGGTACATTACGCCCTTTTAATGTTATAAGTTCCATAGCAAAAGGATTTTTATCAGGATTTCGTGAATTATAATCTAATATACCTTTTTTTCTAAAATTTTCTCTAACTTCCTTTCTATCTAATTCTCTATTTCTATATAATGCTATAACAAGATCTGAATCTTCTGCAATACCTCCACTCTCTTTTATATCTGCTAATGTAGGTCTTTTATCTTGTCTTCCTTCTATAACCCTATTAATTTGAGCAGTAATTACTATCGGTATATTTAGTTGTAAAGCTAATAGCTTTAAACGCCTTGTAAGTTCTCCTAAATACTCAGCTCTATTTTTATGATTACTCATGTTGTCAGATACCCTATTAATTAAATCGATAAAAACTATGTCTATATTATTTTTAAGCTTGTCTCTTTTTATTGTGCTTATTATATTTTCTATCTCACCAATAGAATCATAAATTTCTAAATTCTTAGTAGACAAAAAATCACTAATATACATTGTTATCTTCTCTTTTTCTGAATCATCTAACTCATTTTTATAAATTTTATTAAATTCAATATTACATCCATTAGACACAAGCTTATTTATAATTTCACCTCTTCCCATTTCTAAGCTAAACAAATCTATTTTTTTATTTTGTTTAAGCATATTTAATATTAACTGACTTGTCAGTATACTCTTACCTATACCTGTATATGCTGATATTGTTATTAACTGACCACTTAAAAAGCCTAAAATATCATTATCAATATTCCTAAATCCTGTTTTAATACTAGATTCTATATTCTTTTTATATAAATTATCTATGTATGAAAACAAATATTCCTTTGTACTTTCTTTATTTTCATTATTAGAATAAAGTGTTTCACATAATTTAGACATTTTATCTATCATATTATTAGATTCCATGCTATAATCTAATTTATTAACAGCTAAATAAATGGTTCTTTTATTGAATAATTCCTTTAAAATTTCAATATGTTCATTTATATTAGCAAGTGTTAGAAAACTATTGTGTATGTCTGTAACTTCTGCCAAAGGTACAGGCATTTTTTTATTTACCAAATACTCACTAAATACAATTAGATCAATATTTTTACCTTTATTTCTTAGTTCCTTAAATCCTTTTACTATTTCCTTACTTGAAGATGAATAAAACCATTCTACCTCTATTTCATCAATTAAACTATTATTTTGGAAACAACATGCTATAATATTTCTTTCAATTTCATTGTTATGCAATTCTGTTAATATATACTTCATTTAATACCTCGTTTACTACTTATAATATTTTTCTCTTGTATCATTAAGATCCATTATCTCATAATTATAATTTTGATTTTTTCTACTATCTGTAATCATCTTTAAATACAACATATCATATTTATCTCTAAGCTTCTTAGGACTTAATATATTGGTTTTCCAAAAATTATCATTTTGGCACCATTTAATAACTCTAGTAATCTCTTGTATATTTCTTTTATCAATTCTTAATATATAATCAAATTGTTTACTCCATTGTTGAAAATTTGGATTTTTATGATTTGGATTATTTCTTTGAATTAAAGAAAATAATAACTTAGACAGCTCCATTTCATTAGAATTTTCAATAAAGATATTATTCTTTGATATATTATTCTTTGATGATTGAACCTTTTTCTGTTCCTCATTTTGTTCCTTTATATAGTTTAAATCATTTATATTACTATACTTTTTCTGTTCCTCATTTTGTTCCTTTCTTTGTTCCTGCAAAAATCTATTCAAATAATAAATGCTGGAAATCCCTTTTCTACCTCTCCTCCTCTGTTCTATATAATCTTCTTTAATTAATATTTTAATAGCATTTATCATTCTTTTATGGGTTATATTTAATCTTCTCTCCCAACTAACATAATCAAATCTACATTCACCTTTTTTTAATTCCTCATATTCTTCCCTACCATTAACCCGCCTCTCAAATTCCATATAGACTAAAAACACATAATTAAATGTTTTGTCATAGGCATATTTATCATAAATTTCACGTTCTTTATTATTCATTTCGACACCTCCTTAAATTTTTAAAATTTAAGTTATCGTTCTATAAATATTGTTCATTTAAAATATTATTTATTCCAAGTTACAATTCATAGCCAATCATATTATCTAACCATAAATCTATCTTGGATATCACTATTCTTCTAGTTCTACCAATAATTAATACTGGTGCATCATTCCTATGACTTAATGAATTTGCCTTATTATAACTGATACCTAATATGTTGGCTAACTCTCTAACACTAATAGTTTTCCTTTCTATTTTTTGTTTATGTGCTTGTACTTTTTCTGTAAGTTCCTCAATAATATTTTCCATAAAAATTTCTCCTATTCTTTTAAAAATAAATCTGCTATACTGACATCTAAAACTTTGGCTATTTTTTTTGCTAACCCCAAAGTTACCATATCATAATTTCCCCTTTCTATTTCTACTATCTTTTTGGGACTTGTTTTCACTAATTTACATAATTCTATTTGTGTTAAACCTTTTTTAATTCTTGCTATTTTTACTTCCATTACTTCCTCCAAAATACCAATATGGTTGTTATCATTATAATATACCATCATTTTTTACTTGTAAATACCTTTTTGGTTATTTTTTTATTATTTTTAACTATAATATAATTTAAATACTTCCATTTCGGTATTAAATACTTTATAATGTTTAAGAGGTGAATATCATGAATATCGGAGAAAGAATAAAATTATTTAGAAAAAAAGCTAATTTGACTCAAAAAGAATTAGGAGAAAAAATAAACGTTACTGGAACAACAATAACAAGATACGAAAAAAACTTAAGGACTCCAGATATTGAAACTTTAAAAAAAATTGCTAAAGCTCTTAATATATCATTAAATACACTTCTTGCTTCATTTATTAATAGTACATACGAATTAATATCAGACATATTAAAATATTTTTCTAATGAAGTATCAAATAATGATATAGCTGATCCTTTTTTTACAGAATGGAGTATTAAAGATGAAGATTATTTTAAAGTATTTTTTGGTTTTGCACGTCCTCAAAATAATGAATTTACAGAAAATAATCTAACAAATATGCTGGAAATAATAATTATTAATGATATAGAAAAATTCATACAATTATTTTCAATATATAACGAATTGATATTGTCATTTTCAAAAGCTAACTTAAAATCTATAGACAATTACTTGCAAGATTTTAATCTATCTTTAAGTAACTTAAATGATAACATAAATACCAATATAAATTTAAATAATTCAAAATTAGAATTACATTCAAATCAACAAAATATAGACTACACTGCAGCATTATCTTCATTTAAAAATATATTAAATTACGTAAAAACTTCTTCTAATCAAAAATCATTAAGGCTACTAACATATGATTTAAATTTTGAAAAAAAATTATTTGATGAAATATTTTATTATTTGGAAGAAAAATTACTAATTGATTCTATTAATAAAGGAAAATTGACGGTTAAAATCAACTCTATAGAAGGTGATAACAATGGCAACAAAGAAGTCTAATGGTGAAGGCTCTATCTATAAAGATAGTAAAGGACGTTGGTGTTCTGTTTTAACTATTGGTAGAAATGAAGAGGGAAAATTAAAAAGAAAATACTTCTATGGTAAGACTAAAAAAGAAGTATCTGATAAACTAATTGATTATAAATATAAAAACATGAATGATATGTTACCAATAGATGAAAGTATAACTATAGAGCAATACTTTAGATATTGGTTATTTGAATATAAGATTAATGAGGTTAAATCATCAACCATCACAAGATATGAAGGTATTTACAGGAATTATATAAAAGGCTCTCAAATAGCTAAAGTTAAACTCAAAGACTTAAGATCTCAACAACTTCAAACCTACTACAATATGCTTATAAAAGATAATAATATTACCCCTTCAACAATATTAACTATAAATAAGGTTTTAAAAAGTTGTTTTGCTCAAGCAATTAAAGAAAATTACTTATTGAAGAACTATTGTACACTTGTAAGCCTTCCTAAGAAGAGTAAAAAGGAAGATATAGTATATTTGACCATTGAAGAACAAAAACATTTTATACAAGCTTGTAATGGTCATAGATTAGAATGTTTATTTTTATTTGCTTTGGGTACTGGATTAAGATTAGGTGAAATATTAGCTTTAACATGGAATGATATTAATTTTGAAGATAAAACAGTATCAGTAAATAAAAGCATTAGACAGGAAACTATATTTAACAATAAAGGTCAAGGTAAATATACGACTATCATACAACCACCTAAAACAGAAACAAGTATAAGAACTGTACCAATTCCAAATAACATAATATATAAATTAAAACAATTCAAAGTAACTCAAAATAAAGAAAGGTTATCTAATGGTGAATTATACATGGCTAGTGACTTAGTTTTTACTACTCCAATAGGTACTCCTATAAATACCTCTAATCTTAGAAAATCATATAGTAGATTATTAAAGAAAGCTGATATCAATAACATTAAATTTCATGCTCTTAGACATACTTATGCTACTAGATTATTTGAAGAGGGAGTACAAATTAAAACAGTTCAAGCATTATTAGGCCATTCAGATATAAATACAACTATGAATATATATACTCATGTTACAAAAGATATAAAGAATGAAGCAATTGAAAAACTAAATAAAATATTTAACTTTAATTAAAAGCCTTAGAATTCGTTAATACACTTTTTGATATATTTATGATTTTTAATTAGTATAAAATATCCTATTAACATTCTACATTATTAAAAAATAAGCAAATAGCTGCCATTCGTTTATTACTAAAATCTATAGATTCCTTAATTAAAAACTCTTCTATACCTTTGTTATGTAGACATAAAAAGTAGAGAGGATTTTTCTTAATTTCTCCTCTCCTACATTTTCTTAGTTTAACAAATTTTCTAAATTTAAAATATTCGGTTCCATAATTTATATAGAAAAAATGTTCTATTCCTTTTCATCATTATTTTTTTATAATAAACTATATAGCAATTCCTTTAATTATCATTTTTTTCTGAATTGATGTTAAAATAGAATTCTCTACTTTATCTTTTTGCTTTGATAAATACTCTGTACTTATTTTTCTTAAAGAATCTTTTTTATTTATTCTTATTACTTCCATAGTACTTTTAACTAATGATTCACCATCAAAATCACATTTGATAAATCTATCTAAATTATTTCCCCTACATAATATCATATCAAATAATACTCTTTTGATTTTAAAATTTAAATTTTTTAAATCTTTTTCGATATTGTTTATATATTCAAATGGAGCTATCTGTGATTCTGAGTAAATTATAGCATCATATTCATCATTATTAATCGATACAATTTCATAATCTTTCATAAAACCACCCCATTTATTAATATAATTACGATTTATTATTCTATCATAATCATTTAATTTTTACAACATATAATATGAATCTATTATCTTTAATGTGCTAATAATTTGTGTTTTAGCTGTATTCATATCATCAATCATAGCTGTACTATCTATATCACTATTTTCTAATAAATCATCCCAATGGCTATATATATTTCTTAAATTATGATATTGATTATATGCTTCCTCTAATTTACATTTTTTTCTATCATCATTTATTCTAGCCGAAACTTTAGAATTTAATTCATATTTTTTTGTCATTTCATTTAGTACATAATAACTTCCAATACTTGTCCTTTTTGTCGTATAAAAGCCAAAGCTTTTTAATACATATTTTACATGTCCCTCTAATGCTCTAAATGCTGTTAATGGAATTGCTGAATACTCAAACATATCCGCATCTATTAATAGATAATAAACAGCTTGATGAATACATTTATTAAGTTTAGGTGCTAATTTATCATATGAATTTTGCATATAGATTTTTACTTTTTGTCGTACAGAATCCTTATCTATTTTTAATTTGTATAGTTCATTATAGCATTTAGGTATATCTTCAACCTCTAAAAGCTCACTAATTGCTACTAATGCTTCGTTAAAAAGTAATAATTGTTTTCCTTGTATCATAACTGTCTTAGAACTATAATAAGTAATTGTTAATTGTTCATTATATTTACCTCTTAACTTATATATTACTTTATCATTCTTTTTATCTATACTTTCTAACCTATTAGTTAAATTATATTCACTTTCTTGCAATATTTCTAATACTAAATCAAAATCACTTTTATCAATATCCTTTGCAACAAACCAACTATCCCCACATGAGCAATTAATTGTACAATTATCTTTTATATATTTAGCTATCTCTTTTTTTATAGGAATATACTTTGGTGATCCACCGAAATCTTCTATTGTCGTAGTTCCATCTGTATTAAAATGAAAATCCATATAAAAATTTCCCATTTCTGTTTCTACTTCACTTCGTTTTCTTGTTCCCCCTTTATCCTCCAAATCATGAACTAAAAATTCTTTATAATACATTGTTAAACATTCTTCCATACTTTCTATTATTTTCTCTCTATCTAAACTTAATGATTTGTATTCTCTGTTACTCATCTATTCCTTGCTCCCCATTAAACATATTATAATAAAATTTTATAATTATAGCTGTCTTTGTTTATATCTATAATTTCTATTAAAACTAATTTTTCATCTACATTTAAAATTGTGTGTATTTTTTCTATTTCAGATATTTTTCTTTTTTTCATTTTCCATATTGCCTTAGCTACTTTTTTCATTTTTTCATCATCAATATACATTCCTTGAAAAATAGTAACACATTGACTTTTAGTCTTTTTAGGCATATCTGTATTCATTATTTCAACAAATATACTTTTGTACTTATCTGTAATACCATTTTTTATTTCAAAAGTATTTTCATTATTTTTCTTAATTTCACAATTTGATTTTATATTATTTATTTCAGTTTTTGCTAACCTATCTGCTTCTTCATTAAAATTCACACCCGTATGTGCTTTTACTTTTATAAACTCTATACACATTATTTTCATCATACTATCAATAAACTCTTTATAATACCTTGTACCATTTTTATTAGTTTTCCATAATCCTAAAGCCCATTTTTCTATACCTTCATAATCATAATAAATAGATATTTTCTTTATTTTATTTTGTTCAGCCCACTTAATTGCTTCCATAGCTCCCAATAATTCACCTGCTACGTTTCTCATAGACAAATTATCTTTATCATTTCCACTTCCAGAAAATTTCATTATTTTATCATTATATAATATAACTACCCCAAATGAATATATTTTAAGTTCATCTGAATAACTACCATCAACATATGCTTTAGCATTTCCAATAAATTGCTCGTCAATATTACTTTTTAGTTTATTTTTATGAATGTGATCTTCACTTACATTATGCTTAAAATTCATAGATAAGAACTTATATGCATCTTCATATGTTGCAAAGGATTTAT
This sequence comes from uncultured Sarcina sp., assembly GCA_963559995.1. Classification (GTDB taxonomy): domain Bacteria; phylum Bacillota; class Clostridia; order Clostridiales; family Clostridiaceae; genus Sarcina. Next base: position 1,161 of record CAUWNL010000097.1, on the reverse strand, counting down.
ATATAGCCCCACTATATCCATCAATTTGTTTTTTGCATTCATTCCAACTATCAAAAATCCCTGTTTTAAATCCCTTCTTAACTGCATAAATTTTTTTAGCCATAATCACCCTCCAAAATAAATTCATGTACTTTCTTATATTACAATATTATACCATATTAATTAATAGCCTGTATTCATTATGTAATTTATTTAACCTAAATAACAACTCCATATACAAAAAAATATCTATTTATATCTCTTATCCTATTTCGGTAAACCTTTTCTCTAGAAACAGTTATTAATATAAAAAATTCGAGTTGCTGTATGGTTGCTGTATTTAAAATAAAAAAAAGCCTATTTCAAATTAATGAAATGGCTTTATTATTTACTTTATGGTGCATCTAGAGGGATTTGAACCCCCGACCTTTGGATTCGAAGTCCACCGCTCTATCCAGCTAAGCTATAGATGCTTAAAAGTATAAAAGACAACCTAAATAAAATAAGTTGTCTTAATGGAGCGGGTACTGGGAATCGAACCCAGGTGTTCAGCTTGGAAGGCTGACATTCTACCATTGAACTACACCCGCATATATTTTATTTTAATGGTCGGGGTGACAGGGATTGAACCTGCGACCTCATGGTCCCAAACCACGCGCGCTCCCATCTGCGCCACACCCCGATATGGTGTACCTTTAGGGATTCGAACCCCAGGCCCACGCCTTAGAAGGGCGTTGCTCTATCCAGCTGAGCTAAAGATACACATTTAAAACATTTTATGTTTTATGGAGCGGGTACCGGGAATCGAACCCGGGTATTCAGCTTGGAAGGCTGACATTCTACCATTGAACTACACCCGCATATGGAGCGGAAGACGAGACTCGAACTCGCAACTTTCACCTTGGCAAGGTGACACTCTACCATTGAGTCACTTCCGCATATTTTTTTATTTTAATGGTGCAGATGAAGGGAGTCGAACCCCCACGCCAAAGGCGCTAGATCCTAAGTCTAGTGCGTCTGCCAATTCCGCCACATCTGCATCTTTGGTGGCTCACCGGGGAATCGAACCCCGGACACCATGATTAAAAGTCATGTGCTCTACCGACTGAGCTAGTGAACCAAATTTTTGGCTGGGATAGCAGGATTTGAACCTACGAATAACGGAGTCAAAGTCCGTTGCCT
>CAUWNL010000096.1:0-10774 GCA_963559995.1 uncultured Sarcina sp. | reverse complement strand
AGCTATTAAAGAAAATTATTGCCCAAATATAGAGAGATATTGGTAATATAATAAAACTATGAATTAATCAGGCTATCTATTAATTTAATGTTAATTTTAGCTAAAAATAAAAGATTGTTTTATAAATAATTAAAAAAAGATAATAAAATTTTATTAAATTAAGCTTATGCTAACTTTTTTAGAAAAAATATTCATTAAGAAATTATTATTTTACATGGGTAAAAGTTTTAGAGTGAAAGAAAGGAAATATTTATGGGAAAAAATATTTATAAAAATCCAATTGTAATTCAAAGGGCAGATCCTTTTATACACAAGCATAAGGACGGATATTATTATTTTATAGCATCAGTTCCTGAATTTGATAGGATAGAGCTTAGAAGGGCTAAAACAATAGATAAACTGCAAAATGCTAAAGCAAAAGTAATATGGGAAAAACATCATGAGGGTGAAATGAGTGAACTTATATGGGCTCCTGAGCTTCATTATATAAAGGAAAAGTGGTATATATATTTTGCAGCAGCACCAAATAAAGAAGTTACAGGAATTACTTTTAATCATAGAATGTATGTTCTTGAGAATGAGAGTGAAAACCCTTTAGAGGGACATTGGATAGAAAAAGGTCAAGTTAAAACAGGATGGGAATCCTTTGCATTAGATGCAACTACATTTAGTCATAATGGAAAGCTGTATTATGTATGGGCTCAAGAAGATTTAGATATTGAACCTAAGTCCCATTCAAATATATATATTGCTGAAATGGAAAATCCATGGACTTTAAAATCAAGACCAGTACTCTTAACAAAGCCAGAGCTAGATTGGGAAACTAAATTATATTGGGTAAATGAAGGTCCTGCTATTCTTAAAAAGAATGGAAAAATATTTTTAACTTATTCAGCTAGTGCAACAGATGAAAACTACTGTATTGGAATGCTTACAGCAAATGAAGATAGTGATTTATTAGATAAAAACTCATGGGTTAAATCTAGAGAACCTGTATTTAGAACTTCCTATGAAAATGGTCAATATGGCCCAGGGCATAACAGTTTTACAGTGTCAGAGGATGGAAAGACAGATCTTTTAGTTTATCATTCAAGGAATTATACAGAATTAAAAGGTGATCCATTAAGCGATCCTAATAGACATGCTAGAGTAGAAAAAATCAAATGGAATAAAGAGGGTATTCCAAACTTTGGTGAGCCTTCTAGGGATGAAAGAGAGTTTTATGTTTAATAGTTTTACTGAAATATAAAATAATTTAATTAATAATAAAATAAATATTGAAAAATTACCCGATAAATTATATAATTAATGTAATAGATTACAAATAAAGTAAAATAATTAGTATACATTATAGTATTGGTTACAGTTAATTTTAAATTTAAAATGTAGGGGAGAGTTTTTTATGTTAAGAAGATCAAAAAAAATTGTATCAATGGTTATCATTGCATCAATGGCTTTAGTTGGATGTAGCTCAGCTGATAGTAGTACAGGAGCAACTACCTCAGATGGAAAAAAAGTTATAACATGGATGTGTTACGGACAACCTCAGGAAACGGAAGTTTATGAACAAGTTATTAAAAAATTTGAAGAAAAATATCCAGATGTTGATGTCCAACTTATAAGTACAACTCAAGATCAGTATGGACAAAAGATACAGGCAGCCATGGCATCTAATACAATGGCAGATGTTGTATATATTGGACCAGGGGATGTAAAGGCATGGGCTAATGCAGGAAAAATGTTAAATTTAGATGAATATTTAGAACAAGCAGAGGCAGATGGCATACTTAATTTAGATGATATTTGGGATTTAGGGTTAAATAAGTATAGATATGATGGAGAAACAATAGGGCAAGGAAGTTTATATGCCCTTCCTAAGGATATAGGTCCATTTGGTTTTGGGTATAATAAAACTTTATTTGAAGAAAAAGGAATAACACTTCCAGATCCTGAGGTACCTTATACATGGGATGAATTTATAGAAGTATGTAAAAAGTTAACTAACGATACTGGTGGTGATGATTCATCATGGGGAACAGGATTAAATGTAAATTGGTCTTTAGCACCTTTGGTATTTAGTAACGGAGCAGATTGGATTAATGAAGATGCAACTAAAGTAACTATTACAGATCCTAATTTTGTGGAAGCACTTCAATATTTTGCAGACCAAACACTAGAATACAATATAACACCAAGTGCAGAACAAGGACAAACATTAGATACTTATCAAAGGTGGTTAAAAGGACAACTAGGATTTTTTGCAATAGCTCCTTGGGACATAGCAGCCTTTGAAGATCTTCCTTTTGAATACGACTTATGTCCATGGCCAGCAGGTAAGACAGGGCAAACTTCAAGTTGGTTAGGATCAGTTGGATTTGGAGTATCAGCAAACACAAAATATCCACAAGAAGCAGTTAATTTAGCTATATTTTTATCTACAGATGAAGATGCAAATAAAATGGTAGCAGATGAACAAATACAAGTACCCAACCTAGAGTCAATGGCTAAAGAATATTACTTAGAAACTGATAATAATCCTCATAATAAACAAGTATTTATAGATTTAATTGAAACATATGGAAAACCTTTACCTGGAGAAAGAACTTATAATGGTGAATGGTATGATAAGTTCTTTGAAGGAATACAAGATGTGTTAGATGGTAAAGTATCAGCTAAGGAGTATTGTGAGAAATTAGAGCCAGAAATGCAAGCACTTTTAGATAAAGCAATTGAAACAGAAGCAAAGGAAAAAGCAAAGGCAAATAAATAAGAAATAATTTAAAATATAACTAAGTATATTTATAGATTTTAATAGGATGTTGATTTTGAATATATTTATCAAAATCAACACTTATTTAAATTGTAACAAGGTAATTAAATAATTTTAGATTGGAGATAAAATATGGAGGGAAGGGTAAAAAAAGTAGGGTTTAAGTCAGGTTATTATGCTAGAGAGCGTAGGGCAGGATATCTTTTTGTACTTGCACCAGTTCTACAGTTTTTTCTATTTGCATTTATACCGTTAATTGTTTCTTTATATGCTGGATTTACAGACTGGAGTTCTATTAATACACCAGAATTTATAGGACTTCAAAATTTTAAAGAAATATTTGCAGATGCAAATTTTTGGAAATCAATTGGGAATACATTGTTTATGATGCTTGGGATTCCAATAGGGCTTATTATATCACTGGGCTTAGCATTAGCTATGAATAGAAAAGTTTTAGGGACTAAAACTTTTAGAGTATTATATTATATTCCGGTTATATCATCTATTGCAGCTGTATCTATACTTTGGAGATGGGTGTATAACGGGGACTACGGTCTTTTAAACCAGATACTATCTGTATTTGGTATAGGAGGTATAAATTGGCTTAATAATGAAGCTACAGTAAAACCTGCAATTATGGCTATGACAATTTGGAAAGGTCTTGGAACATCAATTCTTTTATATTTAGCAGGAATTCAAAGTATTCCAAAAGGATTAAAGGAAGCTGCCCAAATAGATGGGGCAAATGCCTTTCAAACTTTTAAACATATAATTATTCCTATGTTAAAACCCGTAACCTTTTACTTAATAATTACAGGAATTATAGGAGGCTCTCAAATGTTTATAGAACCATCAATTATGGTTGATAACGGTGGAGTTAACTATAGTGCAGCAACAGTGGTTTATTATTTATGGCAAAAAGCATTTAAAAATTATCAAATGGGATACGCTTGTGCTGTAGGATGGTTGCTTGCAATATTCATATTTATAATAACTATTATTCAATTTAAATATAAAGGAAATGAGGTATTTGGAGATTAATTAAAGGGGAGGTGAGAAAATAATGATAAGTATAGAAAAAAAGGCTTCTTCAAAAAAGAAAAATAGTAAGGAGTTAGGAAGAAAAAAGAAGAACTTACTTATAGATACTATTTTATTTATAGTATTATTAGTAGGTTCCTTGGTTATGATAGTTCCACTGCTTTGGATGGTATCAACTTCAGTTAAAAATAAGCTAGATGTATTTGCAATGCCACCTGTTTGGATTCCAAAGGAAGTAAACTGGAGCAAATATTCTGAAATATGGACTAAGGGTCCTCTTTTAAGTGGTCTTATTAATAGTTTAAAGGTGTGTATAAGTGTAACTGTTATAGCAACATTTACGTCAAGCCTTGCAGCCTTTGCTTTTGCAAAATTACGTTTTCCACATAAAAATACAATATTTTTAGCACTTCTTGGAACTATGATGATTCCATTTGCAATAGTAATGATTCCTCAATTTATAATATTCTCTAAAATGGGATGGGTTGATAGTTTAAAACCTCTAATAATACCAGGTTTATTTGGAAATGTCGGTATGATATTTTTCCTAAGGCAGTATATGCAAAGTATACCTTATGACTTTGTGGAAGCTGCAAGATTAGAGGGATGCTCCTTCTTTAAAGTATACTATAAGATTATACTTCCTCTTTCAGGACCTGCTATATCTGCTCAAGTTATATTATGGTTTATGGGAATATGGAATGACTATTTAGCACCATCTATATATATAAATACTCCATCAAAAATGACTATACAAACAGTAATTCAATCTTTTAATGCAACCTATGCAATTCAAACAGATTACCCTCTTATAATGGCAGCATCAGTAATGTCTATGTTACCAATAATAATAGTGTTTATTATATTCCAAAAGTGGATTATAGAATCAATTGCAATATCAGGAGTAAAGGGTTAAAAGGATTTTTCTAGAGCTTTAAACAAAATGAGATAACTTTTAGTAATTTAAGATTATTTATAGTTATTTAGAGTTGTGAGGCTCTATTTTTTATTAATCTATTTTAGAAAAAAGTATAAAATATAAGGATTTTTAGGGGGAGCAATGAATTATCCAAAGGAGCCGAAAATAAAAGATTTAGAATATAGAAATGACTTAGACATAAATGTCAATATAGGTAGCTTAGGAGCTCATGACCCATCTATATTTAAGGATAATGATGAATATTACGTATTTTCTACTGATACAAATATAGTGAAAAATATGAAAATAGCAATTCAGGTAAGAAAATCTACAGATTTAATTAATTGGACATATCAGGGTGAGTTATTAAGTAATATTCCAGAAAAAGCAAAATTTTGGACAGGAGCAAAAGGTATATGGGCTCCTGAAGTTATAAAGGTGAAAAATCAATACTATTTATATTACTGTGCATCAAGTTTTGGGAAAAATAAATCCTGTATAGGATTATTAAAGAGTAATTCTTTAGAAGGAGTTTGGAAGGATTATGGTATTGTTTTAAAAACAGATAATGGGGATGATAGAAATGCAATAGACCCTAATTTAGTTTATGATAAGCATGGCAGGTTGTGGCTAGTTTATGGTTCATTTTGGAGTGGAATTTATATAGTTGAGTTAGATGAAAATACAGGAAAGATTAAAAGAGATGGAGATTTAGGAATACAAATAGCTAGCCGAAATTATTGTGTGGAAGGTGCTGTAGAGTGAGCTTATATTATTTATAACGAGATTTACCATAAGTATTATTTATTTGTATCCTATGACTCTTTAAGTTCAGATTATAATATTAGAGTTGGTAGATCAGATAATATAAATGGTCCATATACTGATATAAATAATATTTCAATGACTGATATAAATTATATAAATCCAAATTATGTAGGAAATAAAATAATGGGTGGCTACAGGTTTAACAATAAAGAAGGATTTATAGCACCAGGGCATAATTCTGTATTAAAGGACAATGGGAACTTTTATATAGTGCATCATATAAGAAAAGAATATAATCCAAATTGTTTTTATATGCACGTAAGGAAGATTTTATGGTCGAAAGACGGGTGGCCTATGATATCACCAGAACGGTATGCAGGAGAAGTAGAGGAAAAGATAGAAATAGATTTGGTAATTGGATTATGGGAGTTTTTAATCTTGCATAGAGATATTAATAGACTTATAAATTCTAATTCTTATAGTATAGGAGATAATGGTGATATTTCTGGGCATTATAGAGGAAAATTTTATATTGAGGGAGAAAATGAAATTAAAATAGAATTACTTGTTCATGGAAAATACGAAACATATAAGGGAAAGATTATTCCAGCTTGGGATTGGGAGGAGAATCATAAAACTTTAGTTATAACAGCTATTAATGATAAGGGAATAGCTTTATGGGGAAAGAAAAGTAGAGTGCAATAAAAGTAAAAAGGTATAATAGTTTTAATATAAGCTGTTATACCTTTTTTTAATTAAGTTTGGAGTTAATTGTATATAATACGCACATGAATACCTTGATTATAGTTTCCAAAGTTTTTTCCAAAGATAGTAAGACCTCCAATATGTTTAGTATCTTCAGGAACAGAAAGTTTAAAGGCTATATCACTTTTATAGGTTAATTGCAAATCATTTAAAGTAGTATCAGAAATTTTTAAGCCATCTATAAACGTGCCGTAAGAATTAATAGATAAAAGTTTTAAAAGTCCATATTGATTCCAATTAGGAAACCACCATGATGGGGTAAATAAGCCTTTACTATCACCAAAATCCCCAGGGCTAGTCCAAGAACCTAGATTTACATTATTAAGAAAAAAGTGTATATCAGAGGGCCAAATATTACAAATTCCAGGTGCTTCAGAGCTTATTTCCATTGATATTTGAATTTCTGAAAAATTTTGATTAGGTTTTAAGTAATTAGGTATTCTATATTCTATAAAACCTTTAGTAAACCAAATAATATCTGCATTTATTCTTTCAGGATCTGCAAAATAATTAGGATTATCAACTTCTCCAATTAGTTTATCTTTTGTTGCAATTCCACAAGTAGGTGTAATTTCATAGGATGAATAGTGGCCTATAAATAAATCTACATCATAAGAGTTATCTGGAGATTCTATTTCCATATCAACCATTAATTTATTTTCATGGAGAGAACAAATTTTTTGAAGGCCATGTTTCCCAGTTAAATTTGTAGTTGTGATAAGACCACATTCATCTAATTTTTTTATATGCATAGTAAGTGCACCATTGGTAAGATTGAGTTTTTCAGATAATTCGTTCATATTTAATTGCTTATATTCAGATAAAAGGTTTAAAATATCTATTCTAACTTCAGAGCTTAAAGCTTTAAAAATTGGAAGTCCATTTTTTAAATTTTTTACATGTATCATTATTTTATTTTTACAAAAGAAAGAATATCTTTTGTAATTCTCCTCTCTAGATTTTATTTTTATTTAAATATTTAAGCGCTTTTTAGGTATTTATTTTCTATAAATAAGAATGAATACTTCATATTTTTAATTATTAAAAAGCAACTTATACTTGATATAAAAAGGCTAATAAAACCTTTATAATATATAATCGTATAAATAGAAAAGCTTATAATAAAAAAGTTGATTACAGTAGTAAGTGGATTTTTAATTGCAAGATATAATGATAATTTTATAGTATCTAATAGTTTAATTTTATATTTTGATATAATAGGTAAAGCGTATGATATTAAAATTATATCAAGAATTAACATTAAAATCATTGGTGCTATTAAAAATAAAAACTTGCCATTAATAAAACATAAATTTAAATCAAAAATAAGTATAGTAGCTATAATTAATAAAATTATCCAAATTTTTAATGAATCTAAAAAATTTTCAGTATAACCTTTAAAAAAATCTCTAGTTGTATCTACATAATTAAAGTAGATGATTTTATTCATAAAAGAATATAGTGCAACTAAAGCAGGACCTGTTAATATCATAGAAGCAGAAAATATTAACAAATTATCAATTTTTAATTCAAATAAATGCATTGATAAGATATTTAAAATATTGCATAAAATAAAATAAATACTAGATAAAAAGAACCAATGAATATAATTAAATACTTTATTCATTCTTTTTTCTTCAAAATCTGAATAATCACTCAAAAAATCACATCCTTTTTAAAATTTTTATAATTATATTTTACTATTATATTTAATAAAAGTCTAAAATAACCATAAAAAATATAGTATATAAGATTAATTTTAAAAAATACTAAATAAATTAAGATAAGTTTGTAAGAAATTACAAAGGGAAATTAATCAATAAAATGGAAAAGACTAATTATAAAATTAGTTTAGGGAGAGATGCAGGTGAGAAGAAATAAATTAAAAAAAATCATATCATTTTTGAGTATAGGAATTATATTTTCAGGATTAGGTGAAGGTAATATTGTTTTTGCAAAAAACTTAAGTGAAGGAAAGGTAAGGGTATCAGTACATGATCCGTCTGTAGTGAAAAATGGTGATGAATATTATATTTTTGGTTCACATATAGAAGCAGCAAAATCTAATGATTTAAAAAATTGGAAATTATTCACTAATGGATATACTACTCCTAATAATATTCTTTTTGGAGATCTTTCAGATAATTTAGAAGGTTCTTTCTCTTGGGCTGGAGAAGATGATGCAGATAGTAAAGGAGGCTACTCAGTTTGGGCACCTACTGTATTTTGGAATGATAATTATGTAAACGATGATGGAAGCCTAGGAGCTTACATGATGTATTACTGTACTTCTTCAACTTATAAGAGATCAGCTATTGGTTATGCAGTATCTAAAAATATAGAAGGACCTTATGAGTATGTAGATACAATTATGTATTCTGGATTTACAAAAAATGATTCCTATGATGCAAATAGTAATAAAAATACTAATTATGTAAATACAAATATTGATGAACTTATTGAGGAAGGAGCAATAGGGAGTATAAATTCATCATGGTTTTTAAGTAATGGACAATATAATACAAGCTATGCTCCAAATGCTATAGATCCAGAGCTATTTTATGATAAACAAGGAAAACTTTGGATGACATATGGTTCTTGGTCAGGAGGAATATATATTTTAGAGATAGATGAAAGTTCAGGAAGACCTATATATCCAGGAATAGATTCTAAAGAAAATGGGGTTAATTTTACAGATAGATATTTTGGAAAGAGAATATCAGGAGGTTTTACTCAGTCAGGGGAAGGGGCAGATGTAGTTTATGATAGTGAAACTGGGTATTATTATTTAACAGTAACTTATGGTTATCTTACATCAGATGGTGGATATAACATAAGAATGTTTAGGTCTAAAAATCCAGATGGACCATACTTAGATGCAGCAGGTAATAATGCAGCTTTAACCAAGAATATTGATAATTCTAACTATGGAATAAAGCTTATTTCAAACTATAAGTTTGATTGTAACGATAAAGCCTATAAAGCAGCGAGGCATAATTCAATTCTTTTAGATGATAATGGAGAAAGATATTTAATTTATCATCAAAGATTTGATGACGGCAGTGAGTATCATGAAGTTAGAGTACACCAAATGTTTATAAATGAAGATGGGTGGCCAGTTGTAGCCCCTTATGAAAATAATGGAGATAAGATTTTGAAAAACGGATACAAAATCAACGAAATTATTGGAAGCTATGAGTTTATAAATCAAGGTAAGAGTAATAGTGCTGATATAGAGGATACTTTAAATATAGAATTAAATGAAGATTATACAATAAGTGGGGATGCTAAAGGTACATGGTCTATAACAGAAGGTTCATATTATATGAATATAGTTATTCATGGTGTAACTTATAAAGGTGTGTTCTTTAAACAACAAGATGAATCAGGAAATGAAAATCAGGTAATGACATTTACTGCTCTTGGTGATAATAATCAATGTGTATGGGGAAGTAAATTGGAATTAAATGATTATGAAGCTACTGAATATGTAGGAAGATATTTAGAAGGTATTATGTTGGAAGAAACTAAAGAAAATTTAAATTTACCTAAGGAAGGTGTTAATAATACAAAGATTTCATGGACCTCTAGTGATACAAGTATTATTACAAAGGAGGGAGTAGTGACTAGAGGAGATAAAGATAAAAAGATTACTCTTACAGCTACAATAAGTAAAGGAAATGTTACAATAAATAAAGAATTTGAAATAATAGTTCTTGGTATTTTAAAAGATGTTGGACACACTCCTATTTATAAATATGATTTTGAGAAAATAAATAAAAATGAAGTTTTAAGTACCGGATCTAAGGAAGGAAATTCATCATTAATTGGTTCAGCCACTATTTTGTTTGATGATGAAAGAGGGAATATCCTTCAAATAACAAGTGGTAAAAATGATAAGAAAACTAATTATTTAAAACTTCCAGAAAATACATTTGAGAATATAACAACAGAAGGATATACAATTAGTATGTGGGTTAATGTAGATACAACAAGTCCTAATTATTTTGAGCATAGTGCATTATTTGAGGCAAGTAATAATTCTAATTACCCTATGACAAGAATAAGTGCAAATCTTTTTGGAAGAATTAATTCAAATGGTGCTTATGCAGATGCTACAAAAATCTCCAAACCATTATTAGGAAATAAGTGGGAGCATATAACTTATACAGTAAATGGAGATGGAATTGTTGTTTATGTAAATGGAAATGAAGTTAGTAGAGAGGATAAAGATATATCTCAGTGTTTTTCACAAAACTTTTTAGCTAATATGACAGATGTTAGAATAGGAAGTGGAGATATATGGTCAGACGCAGATATAGCAAAAGCTAAATTTGATAATATTGAAATATATGATAAGGCATTAACATCACTACAAGTTGAAGCACTTTATAATAAAGAATATAATTCTATTTAATATATCAATTATTGACATTTTATTATAAGTAGTAGGATAATTATAATAAAGTTTGATATATTTAGGGGGATTTAATCATGGCAATTTTAGAATG
>CAUWNL010000095.1:0-10823 GCA_963559995.1 uncultured Sarcina sp. | reverse complement strand
GATATTTTTAGGGGAAACATAAATTATATAAATTTTAAACATAGATTATATAAAAAAGTATAGGGCAAAAAACATCTTTTTAATTAACTCATCCTTATAATTTATGATAAAATAGACTGAATTTTATGAATAAGATGATAATATTGTATCTTATGAATAAAGTGTATTTTAAAAATAAACTGTATTTTATGAATAAAATTATAATATTGTAAAAAAAAGAAAATTAACGATAAATAGAGGAAATAATATTTGAAAACGCTAATAATTTAAAAATAGCATCTCATATAACGTTTTCATCAACTTTACATGGTATAATTTAAGGGTGTATTATAGCAATAGAGGTTAGCTCGTACATAAAAAAATTAAAAGTTGAGAAAGACTAAAAAGAATAATTGGAGGAAATACATAATGAAAATAACAATTGCAGAATACTTATTAAAAAGATTAAAAGAAGTAAATGTGGAACACATGTTTGGAGTTCCAGGGGATTATAACTTAGGATTTTTAGACTATGTTGAAGATTGTAAAGATATTAAGTGGGTAGGAAGCTGTAACGAACTTAATGCTGGATATGCAGCAGATGGGTATGCAAGACTTAGAGGATTTGGTGTAGTTCTTACAACTTATGGAGTTGGATCACTTAGTGCTATAAATGCTACAACAGGATCTTTCACAGAAAATGTTCCTGTATTACATATATCAGGAGTGCCATCAGCTGTAGTACAACAAAACAGAAAATTAGTTCACCACTCAACTGCTAGAGGAGAATTCGATACATTTGATAGAATGTTTAGAGAAGTAACAGAATTCCAATCAATTATAACTGAATACAATGCAGCTGAAGAAATTGATAGAGTTATAGAATCAATTTGTAAATATCAATTACCAGGATATATAGAATTACCAGTTGATATAGTTTCAAAAGAAATAGAAATTGATGAAATGAAACCTTTAAACTTAACTATGAGAAGTAACGAAAAAACTTTACAAAAATTCGTAAGTGACGTAAAAGAAATGATTGCAAATTCAAAAGGACAACATATATTAGCTGACTACGAAGTAATGAGAGCTAAAGTTGAAAAAGAATTAGAAGCATTCATAAACGAAGCAAAAATCCCAGTAAACACTTTAAGTATCGGAAAAACAGCAGTACAAGAAAGCAACCCATACTTTGCAGGATTATTCTCAGGAGAAACTAGTTCAGACCTAGTTAAGAGACTTTCTGAAGCATCTGATATAGTTTTACTATTTGGAGTTAAATTCGTAGATACTACAACAGCTGGATTTAGATATATAAACAAAAATGTTACTATGATAGAAGTTGGTTTAACTGAATGTAGAATTGGTGAAACAATATACACAGGACTTTACATTAAAGATGTAATAAAAGCATTAACAGATGCAAAAATCAAATTCCACAATGACATAAAAGTTGAAAGAGAAGCTAGAGAAGAATTCGTTCCAACAGATGCAAAATTAACTCAAGACAGATATTTCAAACAAGTAGAATCATTCTTAAAACCTAATGATGTATTAATTGGAGAAACTGGAACATCATATAGTGGAGCAGCTGGTATGAGATTCCCAGAAGGAGCAAGTTTTGTAGGTCAAGGATCATGGATGTCAATTGGATATGCAACTCCTGCAGCCTTAGGAACTCAATTAGCTGATACAAGCAGAAGAAATATTCTTTTAACTGGAGATGGTTCATTACAATTAACAGTTCAAGAAGTTTCAACAATGATAAGACAAAAGCTAAATACAGTATTATTTATCGTTAATAATGATGGATATACAATTGAAAGATTAATTCATGGACCAGAAAGAGAATACAATCACATTCAAATGTGGAAATACACAGAAGTAATAAAAGCTTTCGCTACTGAAAGAGATGTTCAACCAACTTGTTTTAAAGTTACAACTGAAAAAGAATTAGCAGAAGCTATGGAAGCAATCAATAAAGGAACAGAAGGTATTGCTGTTGTTGAAGTAATTATGGATAAAATGGATGCTCCAAAATCATTAAGACAAGAAGCAAGCTTATTCAGTACTCAAAACAATTACTAAAATTAATATAGAATACTTTAATTTAAATATCCTTTTGTAAAAAGAGTTAAATAAAGATTGTAAGATAAAGTAAAAAGATGATTTCTGTATTACAGAGGTCATCTTTTTTATTAGGAAATTAACTACTATATTTGAAAAATTTATATACAATTAATGAGAAAAATTAATGTCATAAGATAAAATTTCATTTATAAGAAAAATTTAATGTTCATCTATAAAAATGATTGTATAATATATAACACAGACTATTTATTAAATAGGAGGGATTTATATGCTTTATACATTATCAATTAGTAAGGAGAAAATAAGGGACTTTTTATATAATAATAAATCACTTTTAACAAATGGTGTTTTTCATATTGATTTTATTCCTAATAAAAAGTTAGTTAATGCTTCAAAAATATATAATATTAATGTTAATTCAATTTTAGCTTTGTATGATACAACTTTTTTAAAGTCAGGTAAGGATGGGCTTTTATTTAGCAATAATTTTATTGGGGTTAAACATACATTTTGTAGCCCAGATAAGGTATCTTATGAAAAATTACTTACAGGAGGAATAGATAAGATAAGAAAATCAATAATAATAAATAATATGTATGTACACCTAAGTAAAGATGAATTTGTTGATTTTTTTATGAAACTAAAAGTATTTTTAATTGTAGAAGATAGCGCTTCAAAGGCTATTTATGAAAATTACATAAAAGATAGGTTAAATAATATTAAGCTAAAAATTGAAAAGAACATTTATACTAATCTTGATGAAGAGTTTTTACTTTTAAGTAAAGTTATTATAGAAAAATATGATATAAAAACTGACTCTATGCTATATTATCTTGGATGCTTGATTTTTCTTGAAATGTTTAATTTTAAAGAAGTAAATAAATATTACTTAAAAGTGCAAGAGCTAAACCAATTAAGTGAAGATATTATGAATAAATTAAAAGAGGATATAGAGAAAAGAAAAGTACAATATGAGTTTAATTTGTTAGAAAGTGAAAAGAATAACCTTACTAAAGAGCATAGATATAATGATGCCATAGGTGTTGTAAACAAGCAAAAATTATTAAATATAAAATCTATTGAAGAGTTAGATAGAGAAGTTCAAAGGATAGAAAAACTAAGGGAAGATTATATAAAATTCCTTGAGGGAGACATAACAAAAAATTTATTAAATAATGAATATACTAAAATATTTAATACTTTAGATATTTTAAAAGAGATAAATCCTAATGAAACTTATACTAAATATTACATAATGGCTCAAATTGGAACCTTTGATTTTGCAAATGCTATGATAAATATACAAACTCTTTCTAAAACTGATGAAGTATTAGCTAAAGAATTAGAAAATAAATTACAAATAGAAAAGCATAAAGCAAGCCAAACTATTAAAATAGCTGTAGAAAATAAAGATTATAACTTTTTTAAGGAAAATGAAAAGTTAAAATCCTTTAAAGACCAATGGGGGATGACTCCATTAATGTATTTTATAGTTAAGGAAGATTTAGATGGAATTAAGCTTTTAAAACGCCAATTTAATAGAGATGATACAAATTTGATAGGGCATACATCCTTAAACTTAATAGTTCTATCTAATTCTTATAAATTTAAAAGTGAAGCATTTAGGCTTCTAGATGAAAATTTAGATAAAATGATTAAAAAGCATAAGACTAAAAATACTATGGGGAAATTTAAAAAACTTGCACTAAATGGTGGAGAAATATTAAATAATAATTCTATAATTCGTTATGACATAACAAAAGCAACTGAGTCTTATGAAAACTCAATAAATAAATCTATAGAAGATATAGAACATGAGATTCATTATTACTTAGATAACTTAATATCTAAAAATGAAAAAGAGTTTAAAGCTCTGATAATAAACCCTAAAGACTTTCAAGGGGAACTTAATAAACTTAATGAACTAAAAAATAATACTTTATGCGAATTACAAAATATAAAGGAAGATAAAAGTATAGTTAAGGATTCTTTTGAAAATAGATTAGATGAAGTTATAAATAAAAACTTAGAAGGTTACATTGTAGAAGCTGGTGTTATAGAAGTTGGTGCAAAGGATGAATTTGAAACAACTTTAGAGTATGAGGAACGTAAAAAGATTAAGATTGAACATATAAGAGAAAACTATTTAAATAATAATTATATTAAAGAAAAAATAGAAGGGTTAAAAGTTCAAGTAAAACAAGAAATTGAAGATAAAATAAAAAAATTAGAAGATATAATTGAATCTAAAAATGAAGAGATATTAAGTTTAGAAAATAAAATTAAAGAGTGCTTATATTTAATTCATAATAAATCAATTATAGACATTAATGAAATATTTAATTATTATTATGAAAAGTATAGAAATAATATTAATATAGGAATTTATAATGCTGATATAGAAGCCTTTATTTCAAAGGTAATTGATAAACAAATAGAAGTAAAAGTTCCTCGTTCAATAGCAAGAGAATTTAAGACAGAATTTAAAAATTTAATTCCAAAGTATGAAAAGGTAGTTTTAAAAGAAAATGATGAAGATGTTATTGAAAATATTTTTTGTTATGAATTTAATGGTGAAAAGATTAAAATACCTTTTATGAAATGGTAAATTAAATAGATACTTATAACGACAAGAGGTGATTTAATGAGTTTTTCTGCATGGTGTTTAAGGACTACTTTTAGAGTCTTTGACGTAAAACATGGAGGTGGCAAATTTTTAATGGGGAAAAAGGACTATAGCAGTCCACCTGATAAAATTTTAAAAGGGACATACAGGGAATATAAAAAGGTTAATGGTCGCAATGTATTTACTTTATATAGAAAAAAGAATAATAAAAAAGCAATTTTATATTTACATGGAGGCTCTTATATTAGTAGTTTTGCCAAAGCTCATTGGAAGTTTTTAATAAATATTGCAAGTGGTACTGATATGGATATAATAGCACCTGATTATCCTTTAGTACCACATACATATAGAGAATCTTATGAAATGGTAATACATATCTATAAGGACATGCTAAATGCATATGGAAATAATAATATTATAATTATGGGGGATTCTGCAGGTGGAGGATTTGCTCTTGGATTTTGTATGTATTTAAGGGATAATGATATACCATTACCTAAAAAAAATATTATGATTTCACCATATCTTGATATGGCAGAGACAAATCCTGAAATAGAAAAAATGGAAAAAAACGACCCTTGGCTTAGTTATGAACTTGCTGAGGAAACTACTAAATATGCAGGAGAAGATGATTTACATACTCCATATTTATCTCCTATTTATGGAGACCTTAATAATTTAAATGACATGTATATATTTTTTGGTACATATGATATGTTATATCCTGATGGTAAAAAATTCAAGAGAATGTGTGAAGAACAAAATGTAAAACTTGAATTTAAAGAAAAGGAAAAAATGATGCATGTATATCCAATATTACCAGTTAAGGAAGCGAAGGAAGCATTAAAAGATATATTAAAAATCATTAATGAAGATTAAATATATATTTTCTCTAATCTAATATTCTATAATGGAAAATATATAGGCATAGGAATTAAGTAGAATTTCTATGCCTTATTTAAAGGTGAGTTTGTTGATTAAAACATATTTCTCAATATATAATTAATAGTGAATAAAAAGTTTGGGAGTTTATGAAAATGAAAAGTTATAAATACATATTATTTGATTTAGACGGAACATTAACAGATTCTAAGGTAGGAATTACAAAAGCCACTAAATATGCTTTAGAGTATTTTGATATAAAGATTAATGATTTAGATGATTTATGCAAGTTTATAGGACCACCTATTAAGGAAGCTTTTGTAGAGTTCTATAATTTTAATGACAAAGAGACAGAAATAGCTGTTGAAAGGTTTAGAAAGTATTATAGAGAAACTGGAATTTTGGAAAATAAGCCGTATAAACATGTAGAAAAAGTTTTAAAAGAATTAAAAGATAATGGGAAAATTTTAATAGTTGCAACTTCTAAATCAACAGATTCAGCTATTAAAATTCTTAAATACTTTGATCTTTTAAAATACTTTGACTTTGTAGGAGGAAGTGATATTTTAGAGAATAGAAATACAAAGGGCAAAGTTATAAAATATATTTTAGATAAAAATAATATTACTAATTTATCAAAAGTATTAATGATTGGTGACAGAAAATATGATTGTTTAGGTGCTAAGGAAAATAATATCGATTCTATGGGAGTTCTTTATGGATATGGTAGTTTTAAAGAACTTGAAAACGCAGGGGCTACTATTATTGTAAAAAATATAGAAGATATAAATAAAGTTTTAATTTAATAGTTTATCTCCAATAATTATTACCCTTAAAAAATTTAAAAACTAATTTCAATTAATGAGCATATTGTATTTGTATAGATATAATATGCTTGTCTTTACTATATTTTCATATAAGTAATCAAATTTATTGACAATTTAACTAAATTATATTATATTTAGTTAAATTTAATTTAATCAAATATAATTGTGTATGAAAGGAAGTAATAAACTATGTATGAAGATATATTTCAATGGTTAAGATCAGCAACTAAAGAACAACGTCACTGTAAAGAAATGGAGGATTTCGCTAAAAAACATCCTATATTATTTATGAAGTTCCATAAACCAATGAGAGTTATAGTTAATGGTGACATTGATTCGCAAGAATATATAAAGGCTAAAGAAGATGTTAGTAACTTATTTTCAAAAAATGAAAGTGCTTTCAATGAAATTTTTGAAGCTATTAAAAGAATGAGTTCATAAATTAATATATCTATTTATGAATGAAGTTCATTATTTAGAAAGCAAAAAAGAGTTAAAGTTTTAACTCTTTTTTGCTCAATTTATGTTATTTAAGGACAGGTTGTACATCCTGAACAATTAATTCTTTAGTTAGATGATAACAATTATATAAATCTTCTCTTGAAATATTGTCTGTAAATTCTTTAATAGCACCAAAGTTTACAGCTTTCATATTTCATATCTTTATTATCATAGAATCTGGTAAGCTTTTCACCAAATCCACCATTTAATAATCTATCTTCAAGTGTGATTACTAATTTATGATATCTAATAGACTGTTTAACATATCCTCATCTATTCCTGTTAAAGAACCATCACTAATAACAGCAATAATATTCCTTTTTTATCTTTTACGTTACGTGCATTTGCCACCGCAAGCTAAACTAACTGAAGTTGAAGTATGTCCTATTGTAAAGTTTTATATACTTTGTAAGAATATAATAAAAAATAAGAATGTAGTTATAACTAAATATATATACATTTATTGGTATTCTTATATTATAAAAAATATTAATCATATAAAATGTATTTATAAACATATTTAATTATATTTTATATAGTTAAAGTATTATAATATTTCTATATTAACTAATATTAAGAATTTACTGATAATTTATAATATTAATTAATATGACATTTAGCAGTGTATAAGTGGTAAAGACACAAGGCAAATTCTATAATGAATATACCTAGGAGGAATTTTTTATATGAAAGTAAATTTGAAGGATGTAATAGAGGCAATAGAGTTTCAAGGGGAATTAGTTAATCATTATTACCATAAGAATTCAGGAGTTATTATATATGTAGAAGACCCTAGTGTAGCAAATTATAAAGCATCTGATATTGAAAAACTTGATGAATATGAAGAATGGGAGAAAGATTTAATTTCTAGTCTTTATGATTTTGAAGAAAATCCTTATGATTACATAATTCTACCTAATAAAGAATACATAAATGAAGATAAAATGATAATAGACTTTTGTAATTCTATAGAAAATATATCTTTAAGAGATAAAATACTAAATGAAATTAATGAAGATGGCTCGTTTTTAAAGGTTAAAAAAGTTATTGAAAATAATGGTCTTCTTAGTGAGTGGTATGATTATAGAGAAGGCATAGAAAGAGAATTAGCCATTAATTGGTGTAAAAATAATAATATAAGTTATAGCCTTTAAGAAAAAAGTGGTTCGCATTATAGCGAACCACTTTTTTTAGTATTCCATTTATAATTATCATTATTTAAAGCCACAAAGTTATTGTTTAATGTGGAAAGTCATACAAATGGTTGTAGTACATTATATTTAGAAGCAATAACAAAGAAAAATTGTGATAAAATCAAGAGGAATACTTAAAGGATTATTTAAAAGCAGTTATGGCTTATAAATTCAGATATAAATGGATACCTAAATATACTTTGAATTATTAGAAACTTTAATAGCAATACTAAATTTAAACTAATAATTTTAAGGTGGTAAGATAGATGAAAAATGTAATTTTATTGGTGGTGGTATTGGGGGGCTAACTACAGCAGTAAGGCTTTTAAGCAAGGGGTTTAAAGTAACTATAATAGAAAAGAAAATACTTTAGGGGGAAAGGTTAATATAAAAAGTAATAGAGGATTTAACTTTGATTTAACAGCATCAGTTTTAATGACACCAGACACTTATATTAATATATTTAAAGATGCTAATAGAAATTATAAAGATTATATAGATTTACAGTTTTTAGATTTACTTTATAAAATAAATTATCATGATAAAACAAGTTTTAATATTTATAGTGATTCTAGGGAAATGATAAATGAACTAGAGTATTTAGAAAAGGGATTAAGCTATAAGTATTTTAAGTTTTTAGAAGAAACTTTAGAAAAATATCTTATAAGTAAAGAAATGTTTTTAGATAAACCTATGATTAATAAAGAAGAGTTTTTAAATTTAAAAGCATTAAATAGTTTAAAAACTATAAATCCATTAGAAAATTCTTATAAATATATATCATCAAAAATAAGTAATGAAAAACTTCAAAAATACTTGCTATTTAAAACTATGTATATAGGAATTGACCCCTATAAAAATTCTAATATATATTCAATGATTCCAGGAATAACTAGTCTTTATGGCCTTTGTTATATAAAAGGTGGAGTTTATAATTATATTTTAGCTTTAGAAAAGCTTATAAAAGAATTAGGCGGAGTTATAGAACTAAATAATGAGGTTCAAAAGGTGTTAATAGATAATAAAAAAGTTATAGGAGTTAAATCTAAAAATAGAATTTTAAAAGGAGATATAGTTATATGTAATGCAGATTATCCCTATGCAATAGAACACCTTTTTAATTGTGATATAGGAAATATTAGTTATAACAAGGAAAATATAATGGATAAAGATTATTCTCCATCGGTTTTTATGATTTACTTAGGATTAGATAAAAATTATGATGAAATAAAGTTACATAACATTTATATAAATAAGAATTTTAAGGAAAGTATAGAATCTGCTTTTAAAGGAGAACTTCCTAAAAACCCATGTCTTTATTTTTATTCTCCAAGTAGTATAGATGAAACTGTATGTAAAAAAGGATTTAGTGCTGTAAATGTTATGGTTAGAGTGCCTAATTTATCTTTTACAAAGGTAAAATGGGATAAAGAAACTATAAAAAATCTTAGAAACAATATCATAAATACAATGAAAAATATAAAAGGATTAGAAGATATAGAGGAAAGCATAGTTTTTGAAGACTATTTAATGCCTTTAGATTTAAAAAATAAATTTAATAGTTATTATGGAAACTCCTTTGGATTAAGTCATAAACTAACTCAAAGTTTATACAAAAGGCCTCATATAAAAAGTAAAGAGATAGAGGGTTTATATTTTATAGGAGCATCAACTCACCCTGGTAATGGTGTATCAATAATAATAGAAGGAAGTAAAGTTTTAAGTGATTTAATAAGTGATGATTATAAAAATTATTTCTAGTTTTATAGCAAAATAAAAACACCTAAAATAAAGTTATTTTATAACTTTATTTTAGGTGTTTTTAAATTTAATATTATTTAAGAAAGTATTAGTTTTTAGCCTCCAAGGGTAACATCTTGTTTATCATACCAATTTAAAGCATCATAAAAATCTTGGGCTTTAAAATCAGGCCAATAATTATCTAGTACATAAAAATCTGCATAAACAGATTGGACAGGTAAAAAACCACTAAGGCGACGCCTTCCACCCCATCTTATAATAAGGTCAATTCTAGAGATATCAGTTGAATGTATAAAAGGGGCTATGTGTTTTTTGGTTGTATTTGTATTTTTTAATGAGTTTAAGTCCCATTCCCAACCATAATTAATTAAAAAGTTAACCTTTAAACCACCTTTCCCTATTTTTTTCCTAGTTGTAAAGGGTATAAGCTCTTTTGGAAAGCATGGTGAATCAGTATTGCCCATAACCAAAATCTCGCAATCTTCATTCATTAAGGATATAACAACATCAACACAAGCTTTAGTAAATGCTATTTTTTGTTCCGTTGGTCTTTTGGTATTATCTACAGTAAATCCATAAATACTAATTTCCTCAATATTTTCTTTTTGACAAAGTTTAAACAATTCAAGACCAGGATTTATACCTTTTTCATAACCTTTATCCTTAGTTAAGTCATTTAATACTGCCCAACGTCTATTACCATCAGGAATTATCCCTATATGTTTTGGTATTCTCATTAGTACCTCCATAAATTCTAGATTTTTATATTATTTTTACCATTAATATAAAAAATAAACTTTATATCTACCATTTTTAAAAATTAACATAACATTTAAAAAATATATAGCAATATTATGATAAAATTAATGGTATTGGTAATAAAGAGTCATAAATCAGATATTTAATAGATGTATCTGTTAATTAGTTATGAAAAAATAGCTTAACCATTCGTAGAATTTCTTG
>CAUWNL010000094.1:0-10839 GCA_963559995.1 uncultured Sarcina sp. | reverse complement strand
TGTCATCGTAATTGTCAACAGTTTCAAGACTTGTCAATACAGAATTTAAGTAGTTAAGTTCATCTTCATTTATTAAAAGTTGATTTAATGCAGCATCTTCAGCATTTTTAAGCTTATTATATTTTTTAAAATAGAACTGAATATTTTCAGAAGGTGTTTTGTTTTCATCTAAAGCAATTTTTATATATTCTTCGTTTTCAGTATAATAATTTAAAATGGAAACATCCTTATCTCCTTTTTTAAATCCATATATATAAGATGTTAAAAGTTCACCCTTTATTTTATAATTATCTTTAGTTTTACATTCTTCTAAAGTCTTATTAAGAATTTTAATTTTTTTTAAACATCTATCAATATTTGTATTTATAAGTCTTTGAATATCTAAACCTCTACTGTGGAGTCTATC
Organism: uncultured Sarcina sp.; assembly: GCA_963559995.1. Taxonomy (GTDB): domain Bacteria; phylum Bacillota; class Clostridia; order Clostridiales; family Clostridiaceae; genus Sarcina. The sequence continues at coordinate 10,433 of CAUWNL010000094.1, read as the reverse complement.
TTGTTTATCTTTAGTTGCATAAAAGCTATCTAAGGCATCTCCATGGGTTTCAAAATATTCTTTGTTGCAATCATTGAAAACATAAAGGTCTTTGAAATAAAAATCGACAACTTTTTCCTTCCTAAAAAATAGTATATTCTTTTTATTGTTTAATATAGTTTTAAAGTAATTATCTATAAATAAAGCTAAGTCATCAATAGTAAGGTCATTAAATTTATTTTTATAATCTATAAATAAATCCTTTGAAAGATTTTTTCCAACACCAGTTATTATTTTAGAAAATGTACTATCATTAAATTCACCATTTTCTTTTAATAAATTTTTAAGTTCTTCTTTAGTAAAAGAGAATGGATTTAATTTATTAGACAAAGGGGGCATTATAAAATTAGCACCAGGATATAAAACCCTATAACTGTTTTTATTAGAATGGATATGTTTTATAGATTCCATAATTTTATTATCTCTCTTTCTAACTAAGGTAATATTGCTATGCCTTGCCATTATTTCTACTATTAAAGAATACTGACTATCAAAACCAAGTTCATCTTTGTTTTCAATATCTATTGAAACAATTCTATCAGTTGAATATTGAGTTATATCAATGATTCTACCACCTATTAAGTATTTTCTAAGTACCATACAAAAGACAGGTGCCTTTAATGGATTAATTTTATTTATTGTAGTAAAATGTAACCTAGGATAGTTTGAACTTGAGGAAATTAAGAGTTTCTTTGTTTCTTTACCTCTAAGTGTTAATATTATTTCATCCTTTTCAGGTTGATTTACTTTATCTATTTTAGAGTTTATAGCAAAATCTTTAAGTTCATCTATTAAACTGTATAGGTAAATTCCATCTAAAGCCATATATAATCTTCCTTTCTATATGTTAAGTTAAAGATAGTATAACATTTTAAAGGAAAGTCTATCAACAAATATAATTTTAGAGGTGATATTATGAATTTTGTTAAAATGCATGGGAATGGTAATGATTTTATAGTAATTGAAGATTTGAATAATGAATTAAAGGGAAAAGAAAGTTCCTTAGCAAAAAAGGTATGCCATAGAAGATATGGAGTTGGTGCAGATGGAATACTTTTAGTTAGAAAACAAAATGAAACAATTGAAATGGTAATAATAAACTCAGATGGTTCTTATGCTGCTATGTGTGGCAATGGAATACGTTGTTTTGCTAAATATGTTTATGATAATTCTTTAGTAAAAGATAAAGAATTTGATGTAATAACAGGATCTGGTGTAAAGAAAATATCTTTAACAGTAGATAAAGACAATAAGGCTCTTGAAATAAAGGTTAATATGGGATTTCCAGAGTTTAAACCAGACTCAATTCCTTGTACAATTTTAGGAGAAGATGTTATAGGAAAAATAATAAAGGCAAATAACAAGGAGTATAAGATAAATTCACTTCTTATGAATATACCTCATACTGTAATTTTTGAAGAGGATGAAACTTTAATAGATGAGGGAAATGGAATAGAACATCATGAGATATTTCCAGAAAGAACAAACGTTAATTTCTGTAAGGTTTTAGATGATAGTACTATAAGGGTTAGAACGTGGGAGAGAGGAGCAGGAGCTACATTAGCTTGTGGTACAGGAAATTGTGCATCAGCAGTTATAGCTAATAAGCTAGGTTTTGTAGGAAATAGAGTAAATGTTATAGTTCCAGGGGGAAAACTTAAAGTCTATATAGAAGAAGATGGTGTGTATATGATTGGAAATGCTGAATATATATGCAGAGGGATTTATAATTTTAATTAGATATTTAAATGAAAAATTAGATAATAAAGGAGTATTCTAAAAAGAGTACTCCTTTTACTATCTGATTAAATATTAAAGATAATATTTTTAGTGATTTGTAAAGTATGGTTTAGAAAGTAAATAAGTAGTTAGTATCTTTAGTATAAAATTATTAATATTTTAAATTACAGGTATGAGGTAAATATTAATAAAAATCATTTATTTTTATTAAATTTTCTAAGGTGAATTTCAGTAAGTAAAATTGGAAGACAAATAATTATCAGTATTATAGGTATATATATAATATTAATAATTTTAGCGTCTAAAAAATTTATTAGTAAAACAAAAGATAAGGAAAGTACCAAGGATATTATACTAGCCTTAAAAAAATAATTATTTGCCTCTATCCATGTATTCTTATCTTTTGTAGCATATCTTGTTTTATAACCAATTGTAAGGTTAGAATGATATTTATAATCGTCATGAAAATATTTACAAAAAACTCCTGAAACAAACATAGTAAGTCCCATAAATAGTATTGCCATTATAGTTGTCCTTCCTTAGGAGAATTATTTTATAAATCTATTACCAGTATTTAAGTAGATGACGGTAAATAGAATTAAAATCCAGAATAATATAAGTGATATGTTAAATATTAATTTTAACTTTAGTATATTGCTTATAATAAAGAGGGCCATACAAAAAGCTATTATAAACATTACTTTGCCCATGAATTTACAAAGACTTAAAACATCATATTTGCTTTTTTCTTCCTTTGACATTGTATTAAATCCTGCAATTAAAAAAGAGCATTTTCCAAGAGATAGTAGTATACCAAATAGAGTAAAGAGAATAACAAATAAAACTTGTAAAATCATAAAAGCCTCCTATTACTTTAAATTTTAAATATTATACTTATTATAGTTTATTATATAATAAGTTATTATATAACTTATTATAAGGTAAAAAATATGAAAAGACAATATAAAATACAAAAATGTAAAAATATTTAAATTTTAATAGATAGATTGATTAATAAATAAATTATAAGGATATAATTTTTTTATAGAAGGTGGTGTTTTATGAAGGTAGATTTATCAGATATTGACTTATCATTTATGAAAAGTATAACAAAAGATATGGCAGAGGATATGAGGATAATATCTATAAAAAGGGAAGATGATAAAATATATTTTTATACTGACAAAGAAACGAAGCAAAAACGGATTTATTTATCTCTTTTATTTGATAAGGATATCGAATTTATAAAGGGAGATCGAGATAAGATATTATCTCTTATAAATAAGTGTTATAGCATAGATAATTCTAAAAATATAAAAAAGGATAGTTTCTATGCATTAATAGAGGAAGCTATAAAAGAGAGAGCTAGTGATATTCATATTGAGCTAAAAAAGGAATGGACAAATATTAGATTTAGAATAGATGGTGTTTTAAGTTTAATAAATAAGATTCAAAAAAAATGAGTATGAAATTTTAGTAAATAAAATAAAAGTGAAAGGAAATATGGATATATCAGATAAGTTAAAGGCTCAAGATGGAAAAATATCTTTTTTGGCTAAAGAGAATTTAAATTATGATTTAAGGGTTTCATCTCTTCCAACAGTTTATGGGGAAAAGATAGTTATAAGGATTCTTTATAAAAGAGAGGATCTTTTATCTATAGATAAATTAAATTTTACATTTTATCAAAGGGAAAAAATAAGAAAGATTTTATCTTTAAAAAATGGAATGGTTGTTATAAATGGGCCAACAGGTAGTGGAAAATCTACAACTCTTTATGCTCTTTTAAATTCTATAGATAAAGATGGTATAAATATAAGTACTATAGAAGACCCCATAGAATTTCAATTAGATGGTGTAACACAGACTAATGTAAATGAAAAGGTTAACTTAACTTTTTCTAATGGATTAAAATATATATTAAGGCAAGACCCAGATGTTATTTTAATTGGAGAAATACGAGATGAGGAAACAGCTAAAATTGCAGTAAGGGCATCAATAACAGGACATAAAGTATATTCAACAATTCATGCTAATAATGGTTCTAATATTTTTAGTCGTCTTATAGATATGGGGGTTGAAAAATATTTATTAGATGAAGCTTTAAAAGGTATTATTATCCAAAGATTAGTTAGAACATTATGTGAAGAGTGTAAAGAAGGGGTATATATTCATGATGAGAAATATGAGTTTTTAAAAAGGGAAAATATATTTAAAGCTAAGGGGTGTAAAGCTTGTAACTATACAGGAATTAAGGGAAGAGCTATAGTGTGTAAAATAACAGTAAATGATAAAAGGCTAGGGGACAGTTTTAGAGATGATGAAAATGAGCTTTTAGAAAGTTGTAGAAATCTTCTTTTACAGGGCAAAATATCTTTAGAAGAATATATTTTATTTAAAGAAAGCGAGATGTTAAATGAGGAAGTTTTTTCTTGATAATAGTTTAATAATATTTTGCTCAAATCTTAATAGCTACATAGCCTCTGGAATACCTATGAAAAAAGCTTTAGAACTTGTAAAACTTTCTCTTAAGAATAAAGTTTATAAAGAATCCATAGATAGAATAATAGATGAGATAAATAATGGAAAAACATTATCTGAAAGTATTAAAGGAGAAGATGATATATATGATGATATTTTAAGTGACTTAATTAGTATAGGAGAAGAGAGTGGGAATCTAGAGACAGTTCTAGAAAAGCTTAGCAAGCATTATCTTAGAAAAAAAGAATTTTTCAGTAAACTAATGAAAATTTTAATATATCCAATATTCTTAATGATTATTGTAGCTTTTGTTATCATATTTTATTTGTTAGCAATATTGCCAAGCTTTAAAAGTCTTTATGATGATTTACAAGGTGAGCCTTCTAAAATTATGAGTGTAATAATTAATTATTTAAATTTTATAGAAAATGTTAAATACTCTCGAATCATAGTTTTAATTTACGGAATTATATTTTTAATATTTATGTATTTAATCTTTAATTTTATAAAGGAAAAAGGAATTATAAAAAATAATAAGTTTTCAAGGCTTTATTATGAGAATAATATGATTTTTATAATTGAACTTATAATAACTAGTGGAGTTTCTCTTAATAAATCATTATATATTTTAAGTGAAAACTTAAAGTCAAGTTATTTAAAAGAAAGCATAGGACTATTAAGAGATGGAATAAGCAGTGGTAAGAGTTTAAGTGAAGCATTAAGAGGATTGGAGTGCATATCAGATATGGCAATAAGTTTTATATTTAGTGGAGAAGAATCAGGAAGGTTAGATGAAAATATAAAAACTTTAGGTAACATATTAGAAAAAGAGTTTGACCATAAAATAGGTATGGTTACAAAACTTTTAGAACCTATAATAATGATTATTTTAGGGGGGGTTGTAGTTTTTATGATGGTATTAATATTTATTCCTGTATATGGGTGTATTAAGTATGTATAAAAAGAAGAAAGGTTTTACTTTAGTTGAAACAATTGCATATTTAAGTATTTTATCTATAGTAACAATGATTTTTATACAAGGCTTTAGTTTTTTAAAGACTATTAAAGATAACATAATTATAGAAAAGGATATAAATAAAATACATTCATTTTTAACTCTTGGAAAATCTATATCAAAGGAAAAAGGGAGAAGAGGAAGGATTAGCTATGATAAAAATGAAAATACCTTATTCTATGAAGAAATATATTCTTCAGACGAAAGAAATGAAAAAATAACCTTATCTGAAAGTTTAGAAAATGTAAAGATAGAAAGTATAAGGGAAGGAAGTGATTTTTTGTTGATAAACGAAAAAGGTTCAATTACAACGCCATGTACTATATCTATTAAAGATAGCAGAGAAGTAAAGCATAAAATAACAATTAATATAGGAGGAGGTACTATTGACGTTAAAGAGTAGGGGGTATCTTCTAGTAGATATATCAATAGCAGTGACCATTTTTTCTATACTATCCTTTGGAATTTTTACTTTTTATAAGACTTATAGAAGAATAGATGATGATAATAAGGAAAAAGTAGAATATTTAAACTATATAAATTATACGGATTATATATACTCTGAATTAAAATATAATACCGAATTTAAAAAGATTTTAAATTTAAAAATAAATACGGATTATTTCTTAAATGTGGATAATTTAGTTAGATTACAAGGGTTAAATTTAGTTGATGGTAATCAATTAATAGAAAAAACAGATATAATTTTAGAAGATTATAAGCTAAAAAAGTTTTATATAGTAATTAATGTAGGTAATAAGAATGATGAGGATAGTAAAAATGAAAGTAACTATAACCATATTTTAAATATTGAAGTTAAAGTTATGAAAAATGAACAGTGTATTTATGAAAAAATTATAAAAAGGTATAAATATATATTATGAAAAAGAGAGGATATTTATTAGTTGAGTGTGCTTTATACATTTGGTTTTGTGCTATATTTAGTTCTATGATTTTAACTATTTTTATGCCGTATATAAAGGAATTTAAAAATGAAATAAAGGCTTCAACTAGTTATAATTATATGTTGTCAGCATCTATGTATATAGAAAGTGCTGTATTTGATGATAATGTATATAAGATTTTAGTAAAGGACAATGAACTTAACTTATATAAAAATGATAAAAATTTAGAAATAGATATAATAAAATTAAAGGAAATAAATAGAAATAATAAACTTGTGGTTGAGCATCGTAGATTAAAGGATGAAGAAAATAGCTTAGATTTAAATGATGAAACTAGTAATATTTATAATAATATTTCTAAATTTGACGATAAAAACTATATATGGGTAGCAACAAATACTATTTTGAAAGATGTAGAAAATTTTAATGTTGTACAAAATGGAGATATTATTACCATTTATCTAAAGCAGTATGCTGGTGAGGAGAGAGTTTTTTGTTATGAAACTAAATATTATGAAGATGAACATAGTAAGTAGAAAAAAAGGTTATGCATCCTTAGAAGTTATATTTATGTCCTTTATAGGTTTTACTTTAGTATTAGCAATTTTAAGTACTGCTCTTAATAAAAAAGTATTTATTGAAAAGGAGATAAAACCATATAAAGAAAAATTATATAATTATAAAGAGCAAGTAAAAGAAGATAGTGAGAAATATATTTTCCTAGAGAATATATTATATTTAATAAATAATAAAAAAATCTCCACAGAAACTTTAGAAGGCTTGGAAAACAAGAAAATAGATGAGAAAAAATTTGATAATAATAAAAACTTAGATTTTTTAAACTATGAAAGAATAAATTTAGATAATAAAGAACACTTTCATAAATTAAATCTTTTAGAGAGTGAAAATCATAAGTTTAAATTGTATTTCAATGGAAATGAAAATATGTTTATTCTAGAAGAGAATTTAGATGAAGATGATATAAAGATTTACTATTATGATTATAGGCTTATAGAAGGTGACATATATCTAAAAGAAAGGAGAAATTTTAATGTTAAATAAAAGGAATATTTATATATCAAGGGATGATAATAATGAGTTGCCTTTAAAGGTAAGGGATAGGATAAATATAGTGTTATTAAGGGAAGAAGTTTTTATAAAAATAATAAAAATAAATAAGAAGGAGAATATAGAAAAACTTATAGATAAAAATATAGATAGTACCTTTAGACATTATGAAGTCTTAACTCATTATGAAAGGATAAAGTTTAATTGTAATGACTATTTGGTGATATATTTCATAAAGTATTATAATACATTAAAAAAAATTATAAGTAGAAATAAAAATTTAGATATAAAACCTTACGAGTTTACAAAAGAATTTAAAAATAAAAGTAAGGGTTTTAATATAGTTATAAAGAGATTTAAAAAAAACATATATTTAGTTGGATTTATAAATAAGAGCATAGTATATACTAAGTCCTTTTCCATAGATAAAAGTATTAATTACTATGTTTTAGAGTGTTTAGAATATTTAAAGGAAATATTCATAATAGACGATTTTTCATTATCTATTGAAGAAAGTTTTTATAATGAAGACCTTAATAAATTAACTAGGAATATAAAATTAATTAAAGGTAAGGTGAGTTAACATAATATATTTAAAGTATAATAAGAACTTTCTACCTAAAGAATATATAGAGAAAAAGAATAAACAAACTGAAAAATTTATAAGTCTATTAATAGCATTGTTTATAGTGGGAAATTTATTTTTATTTTGTGAAAATTTAAAAAGTAAGGATGGATTAATAAGTGAAGATAGCATAGAGATTGCAGATTTAAATAGTATTAGTTATGAAGATAGAGAGATTTTTAAAGAAATTAAAGATATATTAAACTTAGCATATTTTCCAGGTACTTATAGCTTAGATGCTTTTAATAGTGAGATAAGTTTAACTATAAATAAAGAATATTTTAAATATGTTTTAAGTGAACTAAAAGAAATAATAGATATTTCTTCTATAGAATATTTAGATAATGAACTTGTTTTTATAGAGGGAAGTATAAGATGAAAAAAGCAAAAAAATTAATTATATTGATGATATTATTTATTGTGTATATATGGCAGATGAGAGTTTTATTTATAAATAATAAAGAAAATAATTTAAGAAATAAAGCTTTAATTGAAAAACATTATGAAACAAATTATAAAGTAGATGTAGAAGAAATTTTAAATGAGATAAATAGTATGGGATTTAGTGTAAACAATTTGAAAAGAGATAATAGTAAGATAAATGTTGATACATTTATAAGCCCTTCAAAAGAAGAGATTATTCCTTCTTTAGAAAGACTTAAAGACTCTAAATATTTAATAGAAAGCTATAATATAACTAAATATGATAATGTAGATGTAAGATTTAATCTTAAAATGCCATGATATAAGGATTTAGGTGAAAATAATTGCATTTATCATTATGTTTTGATAAAATATGATTGTTGTTTTAAAGAAGATTTAAAAGGATAGATAGCTTAAGTTAAGCATTTTATTATGATAAAATAGGCTATATTATAAAACGAATATTAAATTTTGGAGGGATAATAAATGTTATCAGCAGGTGATTTAAGAAAAGGAACTACTTTTGAATTTGAAGGAAAAGTATTTACAGTTATAGACTTCTTACATGTAAAACCAGGTAAAGGTGCAGCTTTTGTAAGAACAAAATTAAGAAATGTTATAGATGGTGGAGTTACAGATAGAACTTTCAACCCAACTGAAAAATTCCAAGAAGCAGTTATAGAAAGAAAAGAAATGCAATATCTATACACTGATGGGGAATTATACTATTTCATGGACCAAGAAACTTTTGAGCAAATTCCACTAAACTTTGAAAAAGTTGAAGAAGCTATAAAGTTTTTAAAAGAAAATATGTTTGCTATAATAAAATTTTATAAAGGGGAAGCATTCTCAGTTGAAGCTCCAAACTTTGTTGAATTATTAATAACTGAATGTGAACCAAGTGTTAAAGGAAATACTGCAACAACTGCTATGAAAACTGCTGTAGTTGAAACAGGGGCAACTGTTATGGTTCCAATGTTTGTTGAAGAGGGTCAAACTATAAGAATAGATACAAGAACTGGAGAATACATGGAAAGAGTTTAATCTCTTAAGTGTTTTATCTTGTTATTTAATAATAAAAACTGCTACCATCCTAAAATAAAGATGGTAGTTTAATTTTATCCTTTTAGATAAGTAAATTAATAGATTTTTAATCTATATTATAAAAAAGTAAGTGCTAATTTATTATATAGATAAAGCAAAAAAGTCTAGGAGGCAGAGATTTTTATATGGAAGATATACGCAATACTATATTAGATCTTAAATCTTTTGTTGAGGAGGATTCCTTAGATAACAAAATATTTAAAGAAAAGGTATTAGGCTTAATTGAAGGTTTGGCAAATAAAATAGAGGAAATACAAGTTAATATTGAAACCCTAGATGAAAATGTTTCTCTTATTAACGATGATTTAAGTGAAGTTCAAGATGAAATCTTTGAAGAAGTCACTTTTGAGGAATTAGAAGAATTTGAAGATGATTATTTAGAGGTTCTTTGCACTAATTGCAAAAAAACTCTTTATGTTGAAAAGTCAGTTCTAAGAAATAAGGAAGAGATTCCCTGTCCTTATTGTAATAATAGATTTAAACTTTAAAGACTTAGGTATTTACCTAAGTCTTTTTTTATATAAATAAGATATTTTAGCATAGTACAATTAGAAATTAATTTAATAAAAATTTTTTATGTAAAGTAGAATATTTTGTTATGTAAAGTAATATTAATAAAACATGGGAGGGAGCTTAGTGAGAGAGATATTAAATATACTATCTAAAGATATTTATGAAGAAATATATAACTTAAAAGAAATTCAAAATATACAAGAGATACGATTAAACATAAATAAACCATTAATAGTTTTAAATCATAATAAAGAGGTAATCTTAAATTATAAGGTTAAGAATGATGATTTAAAATCTATTATGCAAAAAATAAGTAATTATTCTCTATATGCTTTTGAAGAAGAGATACGCCAAGGGTACATAACTATTCAAGGGGGGCATAGGGTTGGCCTTTCAGGGCAATGTGTTATGGAAAAGGATAAGGTAAAAACTATAAAAAATATATCTTCAATGAATATTAGAGTATGTAGAGAGGTTAAGGGGTGTTCACAAAATATTATAAAGAATATCATAAAAAATG
>CAUWNL010000093.1:0-10844 GCA_963559995.1 uncultured Sarcina sp. | reverse complement strand
AACGTGATATTTAATTTTATTTTACTCCTTACATAGAAAATAAACAAGGATTAATAATTAATTAATAAATTTTATTGAAATATTAAAAATGAAGTATTTAAAAACAATTAAAATATTTATAAAATATTACTATAAAATAATTTAAATATATAGTTTACAAAAAATTAACAAATAAAAATGGTAGTAAATTGAATTTATTTATATATCATGAAAAATGAGTAAATAAGTAGCTTTGCTAATAATGTAAAATTATTAAAAATATAAAAATAAGGTATTTTTTTCAATAAAAATACATAAAGGGATATAAATATAAAAAACTTTGTTTTACAAAAGATAAGTTAGATGGTAAAATTTATACATAGAAAGTATTTAAGGAGGAAAATAAATGAAAAAAGGAATATTATGTAAGGTAGTTTTATCAGCACTTCTGATAGGTCAAATGAACTTATTTAATACACAAGTTGCATTTGCCTCGGAAAATACTACTGAAGAATCAATTGAGGTTATAAATAGTAATAGTAGGGAAACTACAATAGGATATGTAAAAACAAATGGTATATCACTAAATGTAAGAAAAAGTGCAAGTACAAGCTCTAGTGTTTTAGGAAGTTTATCAAATGGAAGCAAAGTAACTATAGTGGAGACAGTAAATGGATGGTATAAAATAAAATATGGTTCAGGTTATGGATATATAAGCAGTAGTTATGTATCTCTTAGTGGAGTAAGTAGCATAAGCAGTGTTGGATATGTAAAAACAAATGGAGCAGCATTAAATGTGAGAAGAAATGCAAGTACAAGCTCTAGTGTTTTAGGAAGCTTATCAAATGGGGCTCAAGTAGAAATTGTTGAAACATTAAGTGGATGGTATAAAATAAAATATGGTTCAAATTATGGATACGTAAGTAGTTCCTATATATCAATGACTCAAGGAAATACAAATACTACGACACAAACAGCTTATATAAAAACAAGTGGTTCAAGTTTAAATGTAAGGGAAAGTGCAAGTACAAATTCTAGTATTTTAGGGAGTTTATCAAATGGGACTCAAGTAGAAATTGTTGAAACATTAAATGGATGGTATAAAATAAAATACGGTTCAGGTTATGGATATGTAAGTAGTTCATATGTATCAATGACTCAAGGAAATACAAGTACTACAACACAAACAGCTTATATAAAAACAAGTGGTTCAAGTTTAAATGTGAGAAAAAATGCAAGTACAAGTTCTAGCATTTTAGGAAGCTTATCAAATGGAACTCAGATAACTATAGTAGAGACATTAAGTGGATGGTATAAGATAAAATATGGTTCAGGCTATGGGTATGTAAGTAGTTCATATGTATCATTTACAGCTCCAACAACATCAAATGCTGATATAGATACATCAAGGGTTGGACATGTTTTAGCAAACTTTAACCATAGTGCCTATTATAACAATGGAAGTAGCTGGGGGCAATGTGTTTGGTATGTTAAAGGAAGAGCTAAGGAAAAATTAGGACATAGTGTATGGTCTATAATGGGAAATGCTAATCAATGGTATAGTTTAGCTAGAAATGCAGGAGCACCTACAAGTAGCAATGTAAACGATGTTAGAAGTAATTCTATATTATGTAGAAGTGGTGGAAGTACGGGATATGGTCATATTGTATATATTGAACATGTTGATAATAGTTCACCAGAAAAATGGGTTTATTATACAGAATCTAATGTTGGAGGCACTAATGGAGCACTAAAAAAATTGTCTTTTAGCCAATTTAAGACTAAAGTTGCTACAGGTAACTTCCAAGGATATATATACTTACAATAACAATATAGAAAATAAAGGTCTTGTGAACGTCACAAGACCTTTATGTTCTATATATTATATATTTATAAACATTTATATTTGAAATTTGTGTCATATAGTTGCCATGTAATTAATTTAAAATATGTACATAATATTTATAGTTTTATGGAAGGAGAAAATTAGTGGTGGGAAAAAAAGATAAACTGAAGTTAGAATTAAGTAAGGATAAGGTTAAGAGAAGAAGAAAGCTACCATACATAATAGGTTTGGTCATTGTTGTTATAGTAATTTTCTTTAGTACAAATTATTACTTATCTCAAAATTATGTATACAATATTCCTTTTACTAATTTAAATATAAATGGAAATAATCCTATAATAAATGCTAATTCAAAAAATGTAGGAAATGTATATTATATAGAAAATAATAAATTAAAAGAAGTAAATAGTAATGAAAGATTAGAAATTCTTAAAAATTCTATTACGGCTAACTGTACTAGAAAATATATATCATTTTCTACAGGATATCCAAGGATAGTTAGAAATTATATAATATATCCAGGGATATGGAACAGCAGTACTAGTAACAGTATTAATAGTAATAGTAGTAATAGTAGTAATTCTTCTGTTCTTTATAGTATAGAAGGAAGTATAAATGACAATTCTTTTAAAGGTAATTTAGAAAGTTTAAATTCAAATACAGGGGAGGGAGAAATAGAGTATACTATATCTCAAAAAGTACAGGGTGACTCATATATAAATGTTTATATAGATAACAATAATATAAATCTTATACCTTCAAATACTAAAGATAGTAGTGCTTCCTTTACAATAGATTTATCAGAGGGAAATCATAGTATAGAATATAATTTTGGAAATTTAAATAACGCTGAAAAGATATTAAATAGCATCTATAATTATGTTCTTTATAATAATATAAATAATTAAGAGAGGTAAAATTTTTACCGCTCTTAATTATTTTCATCTATTAAGTCATATATCTAAACACTTTTATCATATCTAAGATGCCAAATCCCCATTGGGGATTTGGATATATATCACCAGAACGTTTTCTTGTTCCACCAGTTAAATAATATTTTATAGTTAGTGAGTATAAGTTAGGATCATTTCCATTTATTATTCCCCATTCAAATAAAAGAGCACAAGCCCCTGCAACAACAGCAGCAGAAACACTAGTGCCATTTACTAGAGCAATAGTATTATTAGGAGCTGTAGCATAAACATTAACTCCACCAGCAGCAAGGTCCAAAACATTTATAGGAGTAGACAAGGAAGAAATGCCAGAACTAATTGCTATGTTATCATTATTTTGATTATAGCAAGCAACAGTAATAATATATTTTGATGTACCGGGACTTGTAACAGTATTATAAGGATCAGGAGATAGAAATTGGGTGTTACCTACACTAATTCCCTCTTGAGGAATCCAAGCATTAAATACACCATTTATAGCATAATCAGCAATTACTCTAAAGGTCCAAGCACCAGCTTGCACGTTATCTAATGATATAGTAATAAGTTCATCACCTGATAATCTTTCGGGAATGTTATAATTTACTTTAACAGTAGTTTGTTCAAAAATAAATACATTTGTACTTTGATTATTTAAAGTACTAGGAATAATACCAGTACTTTCTCCAGAAGGAGAAATTATATTTAAGGAGATTCTATTAGGCTCAGGAATCCAAAACTCAACAAGTGTATTTTTTTGTTCTGGGGAGATATAAAGTTGAACATTATTAAAATCACCTGTATTATTTAAAACCCCTGATGTATGATAACCTTTATTAGCTTGATTTCCTGCTCCTGTAACAATAACTATTCCACGATTTATAGACAATATATCTATAAAATCCTCTAATATCCCTTCACCGTTATGATTACCTAGATTGCAACCGACAGGTACATATATAACCATAGGCTTGTTGGTTTTTATTGCATAATCAGCTAAATATTTTATTGCAGTGCATATAGATGTAACGTCATAAAGTGGAAGATCTGGGTCAGTATTTAATGGAGGATTCACATAATTTGAGAGTTTGACTACTGCAAACTCACAGTTAGGTGCGGCTCCTTCTAAGTTAGGGTTTATACCAGTTGCACCAATGATACCAGCCATGGCAGTACCATGACCTATAGTATCTTTGCTGTTTACTATACTATAAGGATTTCCACCAGAATTATTAACTCTTATGGCTTCATTTATTTGTTCACTTGTATATTCCACACCAAATGGAATATTTTCATTAGATTTATCAGTTGGGAGGCTTTGATCCCATAGGATATGAACTCTAGTTTCACCGTTTTTAAACATAAATTCTGGATTTAAATAATCAATTCCAGTATCAACCATACCAACTAAAACTCCAGTGCCAAATAAAGATAGTGGATTATTAAGATGCAAGAGAGGAATATTTGCAGCTGTTAATACACTTATGGTTTCAAGGGTATAAATATATCCTCTTTTTATAAAAATAATAGCTGGAATGGCAATTGATACATAATCTACAGAACTGTCAACAGGAAGAGAAAGTATAGCGTATCTATCATCAATAATAGTTGTATAGATATAAGGGATTTTTAATGATTGTTCTAATATATTACCTTGGTACTGGGCCATATAGTGCTTATATGCAGTATTTATAAATAAATCATTGGGTGCACTTGGATCAGCTTTCATAAACATCATCTCCTAACTCTTTTGGAATTCTTATAAATAAATTTTTATTAAAGTATTCTATATAATCAGAGAAAGTAGCATAACCTCTATTGCCACTTATAAAATTAAAGGTTCCTTCTAAATCTAGTTTTCCCCATCCCCAATCTCTATTTGGATAACTATCAATACTTCTTTTAGAGGTACCATATAATAAATAAGATTTAGCCATAATAGCATTCATAGTAATATCATTTTTATCAACTATCCCCCACTGAAAAAGCAAAGCCATAGCTCCAGCTACAACGGCAGATGCACAACTTGATCCAGAGACAAAAGTGGTTTGACCTCCAGGAGATGTAACTTTTAAATTGATTCCAGGGGCTGTTAAATCAGGTTTTATAATATCTTCTAAAGTAAATCCTTTTCCGCTTTCGCTAACAACAGCATTTAATGTTTGATCATAATATGACACCGATATAGGCACTCTACTTGCAGCAGGTACAGTAAATGTAACATAGGGGTCAGGGTTTAAAAATTGAGTTCCTTCAGGTAGAGTTTCTTTTGGAGGTAGCCAAATATCATATCTAAAAGAATCATCATGTTGTGAGCGAATTTGGATTTGCCATATACCAGGTTTTATATCTGCAAAATCTAATACCATCATTTGATTACCAGTTACAGCCTCTGGGGTTACTATTGAAAGATATAAAGTTGTATTTTCTTTTATATATTTAATAGTTCTATATACTCGAATTTTGGGTATTATAAATTGTGAGTTTTGCCCAGATGGAGAGATAACATTTATAGCTGCTTTTGCAGGTTTACGGATCCATACCCTAAATCTTAAACTTTTCATTTCTCTAGAAATTGATAGTTCAGAAGTCTTAGTCTCTCCTAAATTATTTAAAATACCAGATACATGACCATTACTTGTTCCTTGGTTACCAAATCCACATACAATAGCAGTTGATCTAGAAGATGAAATGGAGTTTAAATATCTTGTAAAAATAATATTACCATCATGGCTTTCTTCAGTGCTACCGGTAGATAATATAATAACTGCTGGCCTACCTTGAGAATTGGCTATTCTAGATATATATTCTATTCCAGCAACTATTTCAGTAGGTGTATAGGTTAAAACACCATTTATACCATTGTCAGCATTGATTTTAGTAAAATTAGGAGAAGGAGATAGTTTCACTATTACAAATTCACAGTCATTAGCAACTCCTTCAATAGATCTATCATAGCCCCTTGCGCCAACAATAGAGGCTATGTGGGTTCCGTGTCCATTTTCATCTCTACTTGGCACTATAGAATATGGATCACCACCTTGTTTAGATAAGGTTATAGCACTGTTTATATCTTCCCTTGAGAAGGTTGAACCAATATATACATTTTTTGAAATATCAGTAGGTAAGGATTGATCCCAAAGGGATACTATTCTAGTTGTATCATCTTCTTTTATAAATTCTTTATTTAAATAATCTATTCCTGTATCAACTATGCCTACTAAAACCCCACGACCATTTAGTGATAAATAAGGATTTATTTTTATGTTTGATATATTTGAAGCATCTAAATATGATATTTGCTGTAAAACATTCATAGTTCTAAACTTAATAAATATTACAGAAGGTATGTCTTTTTGAAGTCTTGATAAATCAGAAGGTTTTATTGCAATAACAGCATATTTATCGTTTAAAATAGCAGCACAAAGATAAGAGTATTTAGAAGTTTCTCCTAAAATATCACCTCTATATTCAACTAAAAAATGTTGATAGTCTGGATGTCTAAACATGTCAGTACAATTTTGAGGTTCAATAGTTTGATTTTGGAGTGATGATTCCACTTGTTGTGCTATTTGTGTATAAGGTTGTGACTGAATTTGTTGAAATGTTTTGGGAGATTGTGATCCAGTTTCAACATCACTTTGTATAGGTTGCGTAGGTTGTGTAGTTTCAGACATAAAAAACTCCTTTCATCTGTTATATTAATTAATATGAGTGAAGGAGTTAATATTTGATAAAAAATTGTATTTAAGTATTAATTTAGAGGAAAATAAGAATTAAAATTACTTCTAAAGTTTACTATAAGCATCTAGAAAATTTTCAAAGTCTGTTTTATTTATATCCATAGACCCTAAAATACCATGTTTTTTATCGTTAAATCCATGAAAATCAGATCCACAAGATATTAAAAGATTATTATATCTTGCATAGGATATAAACTCATCAGTTTCTCTTTTGAAGTTTTGGGAGTAAATAGCTTCTATGCCGTCAAAAGGGAAGGTTAGGATATCTTTAATTAAATGTTGTTTTATAAGTTTTGGGTGAGCTAAAAATACTAATGCGTTGTATTTTTTTAAAAGATCTATGCCAACATTTATAGGAATAATTTTATTTGGTACATAAGCTGGACTTAAGTCATTTAAAAATTTTTCAAAAATCTCATCTATAGTATAGTTATATCCAGCATCTATAATAGCTTTTGCAATATGAGGCCTTGCAACTACTCCTTTTCTAATAGATAAAACCTTTTTATAGTCTATAGATATATTAAAGTATTTTTCTAAGTTATATACTATTTTTTTTGCTCGCTCTATTCTAGATTCTTTTAAATCCTTTAAAAAAGTTTGAAGTTCTAAGTTTTTATAAGAATCCTCTTTGAAAAATCCTAAAATATGTATACTAGACCCCTTATAATTACAACTAAGCTCTATTCCTGGAATAAAGTTTAAATTTACTTCCTTAGCTGTTTTAAAAGCTTCGTCTAACCCAGAAGTTGTGTCATGATCAGTTAAACATAGAAGTTGTAAATTTTTATTTTTTCCATTTAAAATAATATCTCTAGGAGATAAAATACCGTCAGAGGCTGTTGAATGACAGTGCATTTCTGCTTTTATATTAATAATAACACTTCCTTTAATAAAAATATTTATAATTATTTTATCATATTAATTAAAAAAAATTAAATCTTTTTAACACATTTTTATAATAACTAATAAATTAAGAATATATAAGTTAAAGGGAATTTTCAGTATGGATTATGGATTTATAATAGTTGAAGTTTTTGATTCTAAGACATTAAAACCACTTAAGAGTGGGGAAATAATAATTTACAAGTATAAAAGCCCTAATATAGTTTTTTATAAAGAAATAGATAAAAACTTCTCAGGGAAAACACAAAGGATAAAAGTTCAGGCACCAGATAAATCTTTATCAGAGTATCCAGTGCAAAATGGGAAGTTACCTTATAGTCTTTATGATGTAAAGATAAAATCCAAAGGGTATATAGATAGTTTAATAATAGGTGTACAAGTTTTTCCACAGGTCACAGCAGTACAAAGAGTTTATATGATGGTTTTACCAAAGGGTGTTGAGGAAGGGTCTATGACAAATATTATAGTTATTCCACCTAATACTTTAGTTGGAAATAGGTACACTTGCAAAAGTTTTTAAATATACAAAATATAATTAAAAATTTTGTTATTAATATTTGTTTTTTGTTATAATATTTACATTATAAAAAATTGAGGTGACGATGTGTTTTTAATGATTGACAATTATGACTCCTTTGTATATAACCTAGTTAGATATTTAGAGGAACTTAATGAGGAAGTTTTAGTTAAAAGAAACGATGAAATAACAATAGATAAAATAAAGAGCTTAGAAATAGAGGGAATAATAATATCACCAGGGCCTAAGTCTCCTAGAGATGTTCCTTTTTGTAGAGAAGTATTAGATAAATTCAAAGGGAAGATTCCTATTTTAGGAATATGTCTAGGTCATCAGTGTATAGGAGAATATTTTAATTGCTCTATTGTAAGAGGAGAGTATCCAGTTCACGGAAAGGTTCACGAAATAAATCATAATGGGAAGGATATTTTTAAAAATATAAAAAATCCTTTAAAGGTGACTAGATACAATTCCTTAAAAATAGATGAAAACAATATACCAGAAAATATTATAGTTACAGCTAAAACAAGGGATGGAGTAGTTATGGGAGTTAGGCATAAAAATTATGATATTTATGGAGTACAATTTCATCCAGAAGCTCATCTTACAGAGTGTGGCCACGAGATGCTAAATAATTTTATTAAGATTTGTAGAGAAAGGACTAGAGATAAAGTTGAATTTTAAGATAAAAGAAGTAGATACAAAAGCTGATATTTTTCATATTTATAAGATTTTTAAAGATGAAAAAGAAAGTATATTTTTAGATAGTTCTAAAGAGGAAAGTATATTTTCTAAATACTCATTTATAGGTTTAAATCCTTTTTTAAAGTTTACATCTTATAAAAATAAAATAACTGTGTTAGATTATAAAAATGGTAAGGAGGAAATAAAGAGGGGGAATCCTTTTACAGAACTTGAAAGCCTTATTTTAAGATATAAAATAAGTTATTCATGTAAAATGCCATTAATTTCAGGGGCATTAGGTTATTTTTCCTATGATATAGGTAGAATGCTAGAGAAAGTACCTGAAACTGCTACAGAAGATGTTATTGTGCCAGAGAGTTATTTCCTATTTTATGATAATATAATAATAGCAGATTTAGAAGAAAAAAAGATATTTGTAACAGCCTTAGGAATTTTAGAAGATTCTAATAGGTCTATAGATAAAATAGAGACTTTAATAAATGAAAATTTAGAAAATAAAGAAGAGATATTTAATATAGATAAAATAAATGAAGGAAAATTTAAATCTAATTTTATCAAGAAAACTTATATAAATGGAGTAAAAAAAGTAAAAGATTATATTTTATCAGGAGATATATATATTACAAATTTTACTCAAAGAATGTGGTGTGAGTCTAAGGAAGATAGTTTTAATATATATTCAAAACTTAGGCAGATAAATAAAGCTCCTTTTTCTGCTTTCTTAAATTTAAATGGATTTGAAATAATAAGTTCTTCTCCTGAAAGATTTTTAAATGTAGTAGATAATGTAGTTACAACAAGACCAATAAAGGGAACTAGACCAAGGGGAAAAGATAAAATAGAAGATGAAAAAAATAAGTTGGAACTTAAAAATAGCGAAAAGGATAAAGCAGAACTTTTAATGATTGTAGATTTAGAGAGAAATGATTTAAGTAAAGTTTGTAAGAAAAATACAGTAAAGGTAACAGAGCTTTTTACATTAGAGGAATATGCAACAGTGTTTCATTTAGTTTCTGAGATTAAAGGAGTTTTAAAAGATAATGTAACTTCTATAAAGTGTATGAAAGAGTGTTTCCCGGGAGGTTCTATAACAGGAGCACCTAAAATACGTTCAATGGAAGTAATTGAAGAGGTAGAGGGTTTAAGAAGAGGAATATATACAGGGAGCATTGGATATTTTGATTTTAGAGGGAATTCAGATTTTAATATAATTATAAGAACAATTCTTAAAAAAGATAATAAAGCTTATTTTGGTGTAGGTGGAGGAATAACTATAGAGTCAGAAGAGATTTTAGAATATGAAGAAAGTTTAGATAAGGCAAAAGCCCTTATGAGAGTGTTATAATGAATTATGTAGAAAAAATAAAACTGGATAATGGAGTATTTTTTGGAAAGGGTCTTTTTGAAACGATACTTATTAAAGAGAGACCTATATTTTTAAAAGAGCATATAAAAAGAATAAATCATTCTTGTAAAGTTTTAGGTATAGAAAGTAATATAGACTATAAACAAGTATTAAATTTTATAGAAAAAAATAATATAAAAAATAAGGCTTTTAAAATAACATTAACAGATGAAAATATAATTTATTCAATAAGGGATATCCCATATACAGAAGATAACTATAAAAGAGGATTTTCTCTTTATTTAAGTAAAGTTTTAAGAAACTCCACATCTAAGCTAACTTTTGTTAAATCAACTTGTTATATAGAAAATATTATAGAGAAAAAGTTAGCAAAGGACTTAGGGTATGATGAAGTCATATTTTTAAATGAAAGAGGTTATTTAACAGAAGGGGCAACTTCTAATATATTTTTTATAAAGGATGATAAGATATTAACTCCTAAGGTAGAGGTAGGGTTATTAAACGGAATAATAAGACAGTGGATAATACATAATTTTCATGTAGAAGAGGGGGAATATACTCTAGAGGATTTAGTATCTTCTCAAGGGATATTTGTAACGAATAGTCTTCTTGGAATTATGAAAGTTTGTAAGTTTCAAGGGAAAAAATTTAATAATCATGATAAAATAGAAGAGATAATAAACAGTTATAAAAAATCTATTAATTGATATTTTACTAGTTTGATAGTGAAGTATTTAAGAAGTGGGGAATTTAAACAAAATGGATAGGGTTAATAAAATACTAAGTAATAAAAAATATAATAATTAATTAGAGAAAAATTATTTTTATTAAAAAAATATAGATTTTTGCA
>CAUWNL010000092.1:0-10980 GCA_963559995.1 uncultured Sarcina sp. | reverse complement strand
AAAGTTAATTATTAATAATTGGTTCGACAAAATATTACATGTATGATAAAATATATTCATAAAATATTCATTTATTAAATAATAAGATATTTTAATTAAGTAAATTAATTTTTTTGTAAAAAAGTAATTTTAATACATTACAAATAAGTGCATGGATTATAGATAAAGGTGGGACTAATATGAATTATAAAAAAATGCAAATTTTAGAAAATGAAAGAAAACTTGAAGATCTTTATACAAAAATAAAAGATGAGTTAAAAATTGATATTTTTGTGAAACCTATTAATGATAATGAAATGAAATTAAAGGCTAGAAAACTTTATATTTGCGCATCTGTTGCTATGCAAAAGTTAGAGAGAGATAATCATTTATATTTACTATTATCTATTTTAGATAAATATTTTAATTATGGTGTAGGTGAATATATAGGAACATTAAAAAATGATGCAATAGAATATACAGAATCTTTAAGATATAACCCATATAAAGATTTAACAATAAATACAAAAACATTCTATGAAGTATTTGGATTAAATAATTTTAAGGAATATAGAAATAAAGACTATGTTTATAATAAAAAACCTCTAGTTAAAATTGAAGAACTTGAAAAAGCATATTTAAAAATAGCAAATACAGATGAATTTAATGATTTCTTAAAATTTATAAGTGGCGAATTTGGATATAAAGTAGTATAAAATATACATATAAAATAAACACCAATAAGAGTATACCTTATTAGTGTTTATTTTGCTTTTAAATTTTTTTTAACACTAGAAATTTTTAAAAAAAGGTGATATTATATAAATAATAATTATTATTTGTTAATAGATAATATTTATTTAAATTTTGTTAAAAAGTATACTAACTTATATATATATATGTTATAATAAATAAGTATTTTGGAAATATAGATAAAAAATTGAAATAAAGTAATATCTATTATAAATATTATATTTGAAAGAGAGGTGGAAGGCATTTTGCCTTTAAAAAAGATGATGAAATATTTAAATGTAAAAGAAGATATGTATTGGGTTGGAGCGCTAGATTATAAACTTAGAGTTTTTGATATAATTATGAGGACACCATATGGAACAACTTATAACTCTTACGTTATAAAGGGTAGTGAAAAAACAGCTATATTTGAAACTGTTAAAGAAGAATTTTTTGATGAGTATATTGAAAGATTAGAAAGTTTAAATGTAGATATTAAAAATATTGACTATATAATAGTTAGTCATACAGAACCAGACCATGCAGGTTCAATTGGAAAGATTTTAGATCTTGCACCAAAGGCAAAAGTCATTGCATCTCCTATGGCTATAAGATTTATAAAAGGAATTATAAATAGAGATTTTGAATCTATACCAGCTTGTGATGGAAAATCTATATCTCTTGGAAATAAAACCTTAAAATTTTTATCAGTCCCACAACTTCACTGGCCTGACACTATCTATACATACGTTGAGGAGGATAAGGCCCTTATAACTTGTGATTCTTTTGGTTCACATTATTGCTTTGATAAGATGTTTGATGATTTAATAGAAAATAAGGAAGATTATAATATAGCTCTTAAGCATTATTTCGATTGTATAATGGCACCTTTTAAATCTTATATCTTAAAGGCTATTGATAAAATAAAGGATTTAGATATAGATATAATCTGCCCAGGACATGGACCTATTTTAAGAGAAAATCCTATGAAAGTAGTTGAACTATATAAGAAGTGGAGTACTCCTGAGCCTGAAAAAGACATAAAAAAGGTTACTGTTTCATATGTTTCAGCTTATGGATATACTAAAATGATAGCAGAGGCTATTATTAGTGGAATCCAAGATGGAAACTGCAAGAAGATAGAAGCTAATCTTTATAATATAACAGAGGTAGAAGAAGAAAAACTTTTAAAAGAAATAACTGAATCAGATGCTATTTTATTTGGTTCTCCAACTATTTTAGCAGAACTTTTAGAGCCTGTTAGAGAACTCCTTGGAAAATTAAATCCCGTAATTCATGGAGGAAAAATAGCAGGAGCATTTGGTTCTTACGGATGGAGTGGAGAAGCTGTACCAAGAATGGACATGAGACTTAAGGAACTAAAAATGAAAATGCCTGTAGAATCCCTTAAAGTTAATTTTAGACCTTCAGATGAAGAATTGAAAAAAGCATTTGAATATGGAAAGTGTATTGCAAATGCTGTTCTAAAAAATTAATACTTATATATAAAAAAAGTACTACAACTAATAGAAGATTGTAGTACTTTTTAGTTAAATTTTTAACTTAATAAATAATAAATATAGTAAATGTAACCTAATATATGGTGTTACAGTAAAATATATAAAACAATGTATACAATATGAGGTATTAAGCAAATGTTAGGATATAATGAGTTTTTTTTAGGAGAAGATTATTTTATTGAATTACCAAAGGTTAATATACAAAAGTTAAATTCAGATATAGTTTTAAATAAAGGAGAAGTGTTTAATTTTACACATTTTTCTCTTATAATGCATAAAATATTAAAATCAGCAATATATGTAGCTTATAACATAGATAAAGCTTCACTAAAAAATATAAAAAGAAAAGAATATTGGCATTATGATGAAAAAATAGGGAAAGAAAACCAGATAGGAAATGATATTTATAAAAACAACGAGTGGGATAGGGGGCATTTAGCAAGAAGAAAGGATATTTGTTGGGGAAGTTTAGATGAAGCTATACTAGCTAATTATGATTCTTTTTGTTGGGCTAATATATCTATCCAGCATAAGAAGTTTAATCAAGGAATTTGGAGTAAACTTGAAGATTTTATATTTGATAAATTATGTGACTATTCAAAAGAAAAAAAGTTATCTGTTTTTACAGGACCTATAAATGGTGAAGGTTCCATTAAATATTGTGGTAAAAATAAGCCTCTTACTTGTAATACTATTATTCCTATTGGTTTTTGGAAAACTATTTTTTATATAGATAATAAAAATAGTTTAGAATCTAAGTCTTTTATCATTAAGCAAGATAAGTATTTAAAAAGAGGTTTAATTTCAGAATTTGATATATTTAAAACTTATGAAGTAGCGTTAGGAGATATAATGGAACTTACAGGGTTAAAATTTCATAATAGACTTTTAAAAACAGATAGTTTAAATAGATCAGAAATAATTTTAAAGGCAGAGGATATAAAAATTTAGTAGTGTTTAAATAAAATATAAAATCTTAAAACACTACTAATGTTAACTTAACCTTTTGCACCCTTTTGACTCATAACCCATATATTCATTATAAAGTCCTTTGGAAAAAATTTAG
This sequence comes from uncultured Sarcina sp., assembly GCA_963559995.1. Lineage (GTDB taxonomy): Bacteria > Bacillota > Clostridia > Clostridiales > Clostridiaceae > Sarcina. The sequence goes on along the minus strand of CAUWNL010000092.1, from coordinate 7,683 downwards.
TTCCTATAAATTGAGCAAGACTAAAGGCACCATAGATAGATATGGACTTATTTTTATTTATATCGTGTAAGGCTTTTTTTACAACATCTTTTGGGTCAGACATAAAAGCATAATTATTAACTGCGCTAGGGTTTTTAGTCTTTTTAGCTGTTTCAAAAAAATTAGTCCTAACCCAACCTGGGCAAACAGCAGTGACTAAAATTCTTCTTGGCTTTAATTCATAATTTAACGCCCTTGAGTAACTAAGAACAAAAGACTTTGTTGAAGCATATATATTAGCTAAGGGAAGGGGCTGAAATGATGATGATGAGCATATTTGAAGTATTTTGCTAAACTCCCTCATAAAAGGAAGAGTTTTAACTGTCATAGAAACTAAAGCCTTACAGTTTAAATCTATCATTTTCAATGAATCATCTAAAGATATATCTAAATAGTTTCCAAATTTTCCAAACCCAGCACAATTTATAAGAAGCTTAACATTAGGTTTTTCATTTAAAAGTTCCCTTTCATATATTTCAAAACTTGAATTTAAGGATAAGTCTAAAGGAAGTATTTTAAGCTTTGTTTTAACTTGATTATGTAATTTTTCTAGTTTTTCTTTATTCCTGGCAATAACCCATATCTCATCAAATTTATAAGAATCTATTTGTTTTAAAAATTCTTCACCAAGGCCTGATGAGGCCCCTGTTATAACAGCTATATCCATTTATTCACCTTCTATATATTTAATTTATATTAATATGTATTACATATTAATATAGTAAGTCCTATATTTCAATTTTAAGTACATTACAAAACTCTTATTGTAATTATAAATAATAATAAAAAACTTGGCAACAAGAAAACATATTACCAAGTTTACTATGAGAAATTATTAATTTTAATATATTTAGTTTGTTAATGCTATATCAGTGTTTTCCTTTATAGATGTTGTGTTATTATTTAAAGTTTCATCTACAGAATTTTTATTATTAGTATTTTCATCGGTAGTTAAAGGAGTAGAGTTATCTAAGGTTTTATTAATGTCATCTTCATCATTAGTAGTTGTATTAGAGGAACTGGTAGAAGGTGAAATATTTTTATTTGTAGAAGTTTCCTTATCAGAGTTATTTAATGCCTCATCAGTAATAGAATCTTCAGAGGAAACTGAGGTACCTTCAGTAGCATCATTACTAGAATCATCTACTAGACCAAGCATATTTCCATTTATATCATACTGTACTCCGTTTTTTTCAATAATTATATTATCTATACCAACTATTAACCCTTTTACTTTATTACCAATATTACAAAGCTTATCCCAAGCAAATCCGGTAAAATCCATAACCTTATTCCATGTTTTTTCTAATATACCACTTTCTTTTAAATTTTTTCCGGCTTCATCTAAAGATGTCTTTAAATTATTTGCCATTTGTTTTAGGGAATTTTTCATTTCACTGTAATCAAAACCAATATCATTTATATTAGACATTAAAGTTACAACTTCACTTTTTTCTTCAGGAGTTAATGTAATATTGTAGTTATTAACAATATTAGTAACTATTCTATCTATAGCAATATCAGTTTTAGGTGAATCTTTTATAATTTGAGTTTTAATTTCATTTATAACAAGGGCTGCTTCATCTTTACCAAGAGTGTTACCATTTTCTGTAGTTGCACTGCTTAAAGTGTTTGTAACACTTATTTCTTCTTTAGCAACTTCTTTTTGGTTTAATGATAGTTCTTCTCCAGTTACATCTTCAAAGCCTTTTAAAATTCCTGCAAGGGCTGCTGTACCTGTTACAGGAAATGGAGAAGAAGCTTTAACATTTGCATCTGTTATACCAGATGTTAAAAGAGCATTTTGAAGCATAGTACCTGTAACCTCTGTAAGATTATTAGTAGAAACTTTTATACCATACCCTGAATCTTGTATTTCTACATAAGAACTAGAATAAGAATTCCCTTTTGCACTTGAAGATGTAGCAGGACCAAGACCTAACTGTTCTCTTATATCATCTACTGTAATATTTATAATTTTTACGTCGCCATCATTTTTAGAGATTCCAAATTCTTTTAACATATCTTCTTTTTGAGCATTAGTTAAATCATAGCCAAGGCTAACGGCAGTATTAGTTGAAGCAAAAACGGGAACGCTTAGTACTCCAGATAAAATAGCTCCTGAAATAGCTGTTGCCACTGATTTTTTTATTTTCTTATGATTCATAAATTTATCCCCCATTTATGTTAAGATTTATTATTAAATTTTAACATAAATTTCTATTAAATCAACTATTTATAAAAAATAATAAATTATTAATATATGATTAATTTTAGAAGAAAAAATAATTTATTTTAAATTTTAGCTTTATATAATAGAATATTACTTAAGATGCGTTAACTGCATTATTAAAAGTTAAAAGTATTCATAGGAGGAGAAATTATGTTAAATATAGGTTGTCACTTATCCACATCTAAAGGATTTAAAGTTATGGGAGAAACTGCTCTTAGTATAGGTGCAAATACATTTCAATTTTTCACAAGAAATCCTAGAGGTGGAAAAGCTAAAGCAATAGATGAAAGAGATATTACAGCGCTTTTAAAATTAATGGAAGAAAATAAATTTGCAAAGATACTAGCACATGCACCATATACTTTAAATCCTTGTTCTAAGGATCAAAGTATTAGAGAGTTTGCAAGAGAAATGATGCTAGATGATTTAGCTAGAATGGAATATTTGCCCAATAACTTATATAATTTTCATCCAGGAAGTCATGTAAAGCAGGGAACAGATATAGGAATAAATTATATAATAAAGCATTTAAATTCAGTTATAAAAGAAGAACAAACAACAAAAATTTTATTAGAAACAATGTCAGGTAAAGGAACAGAGATTGGTAGAAATTTCGAAGAAATAAAAGCTATAATAGATGGAGTAAACTTTAAAGAACATATGGGTGTATGTCTTGATACTTGTCATATATTTGATGGAGGCTATGATATAGTAAATAATTTAGATAATGTTTTAGAAGAATTTGATAAAATAATAGGTCTAGATAGGTTATATGCAATACATTTAAACGATAGTAAAAATACTTTAGGAAGCCATAAAGATAGACATGAGAAAATAGGAGAAGGAAATATTGGATTGGAAGCTATGAAAAAAATAATAAATCATGAAAAATTAAAGGACGTGCCATTTTTCTTAGAAACACCTAACGAATTAGATGGATATGCTAAGGAAATTGTCCTTTTAAAAAGCCTTTACAAGTATTAATATATAAACTTAAAGACGATATTTATGTTTCTCCATATATTTTATAATGATAGATAAATAAAAAATATTTAAAAGTTTAAATCATATAACATAAAATTAAAAAATAAATATATTGTAAATAAATTTTATGTTAAAGGAAGTAAGTTATGGGGAAATATAAGATATGTGTTTATGGTGTATGTAAGAATGAAGAGAAATTTGCTAAAAGATGTATGGATAGTTTAAAAGATGCTGATCTTGTTGTCTTTACAGATACAGGCTCTACAGATAACACAGTCTCTATATTAAGAGACTGTGGTGCTACAGTTTATGAAATACCAGTTGATCCCTGGAGATTTGATGTAGCTAGAAATGCTTGCTTAGAAAGAGTTCCAGAAGATATTGATATTTGTGTTTGTATTGATTTAGATGAAGTTTTAGAAGATGGATGGAGAGAGGCTTTAGAAAGTGTATGGGAAGATGATACTAATAGGGCTAACTATCTATATATATGGAGATTTAATGATGATGGTTCACCTGCTGTGTGGTATTATCATGAGAGAATTCATAGTAGATTAAACTATAGATGGATTTATCCAACCCATGAGGTTTTAGAATACTTAGGTAGCGATAAAGAAAAATGGTGCTTAGCAAAAGATTTAGTTTTTAAGCATTATCCAGATTCAAATAAATCTAGAAGTTTTAATTTGCATCTTTTAGAACTAGCTGTTAAAGAAAATCCCAATAATGTTAGAAACATTCATTATTTAGGAAGAGAATATTATTTTGCAGGACAGTGGGATAAAGGTATTGAAACACTAGAGAAATACTTATCTTTAAAAAATGCTACATGGAGGGAAGAAAGAAGCTTTGCCATGAGGTACATTGCTTGTTGTTATAAAGGTAAGGGAAATCTTAATGAAGCAAAATTATGGCTTTTAAAAGCTATATCAGAGTCACCTAATATGAGAGAGGCTTATGTTGAAATGGCTAGAGTAGCTTATTTAGAACAAGACTGGAATCTAATACTTATTATGATAAAACTTGCTTTAGAAATTAAGGAGAACTTAACCAACCATCACAATGAACAATTTGCATGGGATGATACTCCATATGATTTAGCTTCTCTTGCTTATTATTATACTGGGGAATATGAAAAGTCATTAGAATATGTTTTAAAAGCACTTAAAATATCGCCTAATGATGAAAGATTGAAAGAAAACTTTAAAATAATAAAAGATACTGTAGAAAATCAAAAGGTTAGCTAAGATATAATTATTTATAGGACATTTTAATAGGAGTATCTAGTTAATGTCCTATAAATTGTATAATATTATTAAAAAAAATAATTTAATTATGATTATTTTTAAAATGAAAAGGTTATAATAGTAAAGATAAGAAAATTGCACTAGAATGTAGTGTATTAAATATGATAATATTTTAATGTTAGTAAATTTATATAGATAAGGAGGAAATTTATGTAATATGTTGTTTTTATTATTAAAGATTATAATTGGAATAATAATAGGATTATCAATAGGAGCTGTTTTCTTTATGAAATATTTCCCAAGCTTTGGGGCTAAACCTCCTAAGAAGGGGGAAAGTACCTTTAAAGAATCAGATCATTATAAAGATAATAAGTTCTTTTACTCAGTTTCTAGTATGGAGAAAAAGAGAAAGAATCCTTTTAAATCTATAAATAACGCTCTTTGGTTCATGAAAAATAAAATAATTAGAAATCCTAATTTAAGACCAAATGGAGACATACCTTTTAAAAAAGTTGATTTTAAAGAATTAGACCCTAAGATTACAGCTATAACATGGTTTGGTCATTCAGCTTTGCTTTTAGAAATAGGAGGGAAAAGACTACTTTTAGATCCGATGTTCGGAAAGATACCATCACCTGTTCCTTATTTTGGAACAAGACGTTTTGACAAAGCTCCACTAGATATAGAGGAGATGCCAATTATAGATGCAGTTATTTTTTCTCATGACCATTATGATCATTTAGATTACTGGACAATAAAAAGAATAAGAGACAAAGTCAATCATTTCTTTGTGCCATTAGGAGTAGCAGGACATCTTGAAAGATGGAAGATTCCAAAGGAAAAGATTACTGAAATTGATTGGTGGGATGAGGTTACATTTCAAGGAATTAATCTTGTTTGTACACCAACAAAACATTTTTCAGGAAGAAGTTTTGGAAATCATACTTCTTTAAGTTGTTCATGGGTAATATATAACAAGGAAAATAGAATTTTCTTTAGTGGGGACGGAGGTTATGAAAAACATTTTAAGGAAATAGGTAAAAAGTATGGACCTTTTGATTTAACACTTATGGAGTGTGGTCAGTATAATAAAAAGTGGCCTAATTTGCATATGTTCCCTGAGCAAAGTGTACAAGCTCATAAGGATTTAAAAGGTAAAGTAATGATACCTATCCATTGGGCTGGGTTTGCCTTAGCTTTCCATGATTGGGATGATTCTATAAATAGAGTTATAAAAGAAGGCGAGAATAAAAATATAACAATAGCTACACCTTTAATAGGAGAGAAGGTTATTGTTTGCGATAATTCAAAATATCCACATAATAAATGGTGGAATGAATTAGTACATAGTGAAGATATTTATATTCAAGAAGAGGATGTAGAAGCTTCCATAAAAGATGGGGAGAACTACATAGAAGATATAAAGAAAGTTAATTAAAATTTTATATAAAAAACCAAGTTATCAAGTAAGTAATTATAACTTGGTTTTTTTATGTAAAATTTTAAATGTAAATATAAACATTTCTATAGTTTGTTTGTTAAAAAAGTGTTAATATAAAAATATAGATATTTTTAACAAAGGGAGAGGATTAAAAATGGAAATTAGAATTAACAGTAAAGATGAATTTTTAAACAGATGTATGGTATATGAAATGATAGCCCATTTAAATGATAAGCACGCCCAAAGAATAGCAGCATATATATCTTATAATGCTAAAGTAGATGATATAGAATACATTTTAAGAAATTCTATCAATGTTGAATCAGTTTATGGAAATAGTATAAATGATACCAATGTTTCCATTATAATTAGAAAAAACCTAAATGGTAATAAAGAAAAGTTAAATTTCTCTTTTGAGGATGGTTTTATGTTAGATAAATACGCATCCTATTGTAATAACGAAAGACTTAAAAATTATTTAAAAAAAATAAGTCTAGTAACTCTTTATCCACAAATTATAGATAAGTTAATAAATGAACTTAACAATCATACTTGTATAAAATGTATGCTTTTAGCTAATGGTGATTTTGAATTGGTTATAGATGATAATAAAATTGCAAAGTTTATTCATAAAGGAACTATTTTCAAAATATATGTTCTAGATGAGAAAGAAACTAATGAGAATATAGCTAAAATACTAAAAGAAATACATGAAAAGGAAGCTATATCTAAAGGTGCTGATATAAATAAGGAAAAGAATTTAAATAAAAACTATGATACAGCAGATATTATAAAATTTGCAAAACTTTTAAGTAAATAAATAAAAGACTATATCAAAAAGATTTTTTATCTACTTATATAAATTTTAATTAAAAATATTTTGGTTTATATATTATAAAAAATTCAACTTTTGATATAGTCTTTTTTATTGTTAAAGAACTTTAAGCAAAATTTTGTGAATAGTTAACATGTTCATCTATATTAATACTTATAGTGGAATTATTATAATTTACAATGTGATAGTTATATATATAGTTAAAAGATGAATAATCCTCATCTTCATTACAATCATTTATTAAAAACATTATTACATTTTCTGTAAGCTCATTTGATATATTAAGCGGTAAGCTAAGGTAAGCAAAACCCTTTTCTTTTATTTGTTTCAAATATGATTTTCCTATAAAAGATGATGCAAACAAAGTTTCCTTTTCTATAAGTTCTGTTATTAATGCCATTATTTGTTCATGCTTTATAAAATTATATTCTTTTTTATATTCTAAAAATAAGCTTTCAGGATCATAAATTTCCCCAAGAGTTAAAGTCATAAAGTAGTGAAAGTATATTAAATTCCCAATACTTAAACTACATTTTTTTATGAAATAAGATGTTGATTTTATTTTATTTCCAAAGAAATTACAAAATCCATTATAACAATTATCAATTAATTCATTTTTATTATCATTTAAAACCTTTTCTATTATTGTAAAATGATAATCTAGTTCAGGTTTTGAAGTTTCTTTAATAAGTTTAATACTATCCATTTCTATAAAATCTTGTTTTTCTATAAAGAAATCTTCTAACCTTTTAATAGAACTATTATTTTTCAATCTTTTTAAATCTACCCTATAATTTAAACCCTTCATTTGAAAATCAATAGCTTTTTCTAGTTGTGTGTAATTGACCATAACCTCTCACCTCTCCTATATTATAACATAAGAATATAATATAATCCATAATAT
>CAUWNL010000091.1:0-11096 GCA_963559995.1 uncultured Sarcina sp. | reverse complement strand
GCTATCATATATTATTAATAATATTATAAAAGGAATAACCACATGGTTAAAAATAAAATTAATATCTTAAGTTTAAGAAATAAATTTAAAAGTATAATTAAAAAGAAAAGTAATGAAAAAACGAAAACTTCTTTTACTATGGAAGAGGCTATTATCATAGCAAAAAAACTAAATATAAATTTTGAAAAAGAAAAATTCACAATAGAACAATTCAAAAAAGGATTAAATGTAGAACTTGAACATGGAAGTAAATTGAAAAAAACTGATGTAACTGGAGATAATCCCATTATAACAGGGAAAATAGCTTTAGCTCATTTAAATGAAATCCCTGATTATTATGAAAGATTAAAAAAACTTGAGGAAGATGCTAAAGTATATTGGAGCAAAAAATGATATAACATATTCATTAAAACACTTAACCTAATAGGAGGTTGCCTAATACTTAAGCAACCTCCCACATATCTATACTCGAAACAGTTTGGCTAAAACTCTTTCTTTCTTATTTTTATCGTGTATAGCTATTATCTCTTAAATCTTCCTTTGTATCTGCTGCAACTTGTATTAGCCTTTGTTATAGCCTCTACAAATGCTTGTTTAGTAGCCGTAGTTACCTCTGGTTGTTTTTTTAATTTATAGCTTGTGATATTTAAATATCAAATATGCTAAATAAACTTTCCAAAAAATAAAACCTTAGTTTATATAATCTATAAGTTAAATATTAGTTGTAACAAGAAAATAACTGTACTTTATTAAGTCGATACAGTTATTTTAATAAAATTTGTATTAATTTAAATTATCTATTGCATACTGTGCTTGGGATTGAGTAAATGCTTCTCCATATTCTGATATTAACTGGTCATATATTTCACTTGTAGACATTGACATTGTTTGTTGATATGTTTGGGCTGTTTTTAATGCATTTTTGTTCCAATCAGCTTGTAAATTATCAACTGCATACTGTGCTTGCTCTGATGTAAACTTTTCACCGTATTCAGATATTAACTGATCATATATCCCTGTTTTAGACATGTACATAGTATCACTATAGTTTTGAGCTGTTTTTAATGCATTTTTGTTCCAGTCAGCTTGTAAGTTATCTACTGCATATTGTGCTGCTTCTTGTGGAAACTTTTCGCCATACTCTGATGTCAATTGATCATATATTCCATCTTTAGACATATGCATAGTATCACTATATATCTTTGCACTTTTAAGGGCATTTGTATATTCTGTAGATACTTTCTCTTCTGTTGATACACTATTGCTACTTATTGCTGCTTTTTCTTTCTCTGAGATATCAGCTGAACCTACACCACTTTGTGTTTCTTGTTTATTAGTGGAACTGGAACTTGTGCTCTCCTTTGTGTTTGTTATGACGTTTGCAGATGTTGAATCAGATGTATTACTTGAACATGCTACACTAGTTAATGCTACTCCACCACATATTAATAATGCACATATTTTTTTAATTCTCTCACTTTTCACTAATTTTCCCCCTAGGTTTATATTCTATATTTTTCTAATAGTATTTTATTGTAACGTAGTATTTTATCTTAATACCATATTGAATATATAATAAAATTTGTAATTTTACAACATTATTTTCCTAAAATAATAATAATTTCTTAAATTTTAATAATTTAAAAAACTATATCTATTATCATATGTATACTTAAATTTATGTGTTTCATTATTTTTTATCATTTCTAAACATTCTTATATAATTATTAAAATTCCATAGTTTTATAACATATCTACTATTTTCTATTTTACCTCTTAAAAAAGTATTGACAGTTCTTCTCCACTTCATATAAAGAAGATTAATTTCTCTTTTAGTTAAATTAAAATCAGCAACGTAAATATTAGGAAGAAGTTGATGAAATATTAAATTTCTAAATTCTTTGGCCACTGTTCTAAATCTATCTTAGATGTCCTTGAGTTTAATAATTTTCCTTCTTGTATAGTTGTGCTACTATCAATACTGCTTTTTAACTCTTCAACAGTTTTTCCAAATCCACTACCACCTGAAGTTGCAAATAAAACAATTTTCTTTCCAGAGAAATCATAACTTTCAAGAAAAGTATTAATAATTGTTGGAGCAACATACCACCAAATAGGAAATCCAACAAAAATAACGTCATAATTTTCTACATTTGCATTTTTATCAGCTATTTTTGAACGAAAAGTTTTATCTTTCATTTCTATAGTGCTACGGCTCTTTTTATCCATCCAGTCTAAATCTGCTTTAGTATAAATGATTTCTGGTTTTATTTCATAAAGGTCAGCATTTGCTATTATAAAAAGATTGTTATCCATATTACACAATTTATAAGTTGATACTTTAGGTCTAAAATATATTAAAAATTAATATAAAGTTTATACTAGAGTTAATAATCAAAGATATAAATTTACAACTTATAATACTTGTAGATAATATTATATGTTCTCTTAATATATCAGAAAGGTAGGTTTAATAATATATTATATTTATTTCTATTGATTAGCAAAAAATAATATCAAATATTTGACGTAAAATTTTCTTTGCATTATAATTTCCGTAGTTACTACTCCAGTCCAGTTCTACTCCAATAATTGCAAAAGCATATGTTTTTAAAAGTATTTCTACATCCTTATTTTTATCAATAGTTCCCTCTAACTGCGCTTGAGTTACAAGCTTATGTAACATAAGAATTCTCCAATCATCTTCAATGTTTATTTCTTGTTCTACTAAATTCAATTGGTTAAAATTTTTAAATCTATTTTGTGTTCCTAATATTAATAATTCTTTAATTAAAGAAGCAGTTAATGAAGAAATTTGATCAAATATGTACTCTGAAATTTTCCATAATTTTTGCCTTGCATCGGAAATTGTTATAAGCTCAGGCAGAACATTTGTTACACTACTAAATATATACTCCCAATAATTTAAAATAATTTCATTCTTCGAATTAAAATGATAGTAAAATGTACCCTTAGTTAAACCACAGTATTTACAAATTTCATTAATTGATGTTTCATCATATCCATTTTTCTTAAACAACTCAATAGCAGTATTTATGATTTTTTCTTTGTTTGAGTTCATAACATTTATACCTCCTATGTATAATTATATTTTTATTATACTTAGGTATAATAAATTATACAAATAACAAAAAATTAATGTTTTCACCCTTTATTAGTTCATTGAAAGATATATATTACAATGATAAACTTTTATATAATAAATCTAAACTATAGTATGAATGATTAACAGTACTACACTTGAAAGGATAGAAATTATGAAAATAACAAATGAAATGATTAATGAAGAATTAAGGCCTGTGGCTAATCTAATAGAAAAACTATTGCCTTCTGTATTAGGAAACGATAAAAATTCTTTAGGTATGTTACTTAATCAAGATGTGGTTAATCCAGAAGAACTTATTAAAAATCTAAACTTAGATGATGAAACCATGAAATTATTAACTAAAAGTGGAATGATGAGTTTAATAGCATCAATGGGTGATTTAAACGGATTAGAATATACAGAAAAATGGATTCCACGCAAAAAAGATAGCTCAAAATTAAGGATATGTATATATAGTCCTATTAATAAAAAGAATAATGTTCCAGGTGTACTTTGGATGCATGGTGGTGGCTATGCCATGGGAAAACCTGAAATGAGTGTGACTACGTATAAAAGGTTAATTGCTGAAAGTAGTTGTGTTATAGTTGCTCCTGATTATCGTTTATCAGTAGAAGCACCTTATCCAGCTGCTTTAGATGACTGTTACGATACTCTTTTATGGCTAAAAGAAAATACTAAGGAATTAGGCATTAGAGACGATCAAATTATGATAGGTGGAGAAAGTGCAGGTGGTGGATTAACTGCTGCTTTAAGCTTATATGCAAGAGATAAAAAAGAGGTTAATATTGCTTTCCAAATGCCATTATATCCAATGATAGATGATAGAATGTTAAACGAATCTGCAATAGATAATAATGCCCCTGGTTGGAATTCTACTTTAAATGAATGGGGTTGGAAATTATATCTTGGTGAATTATCTGAAAAAGATATACCATCTTATGCTGCACCTTCAAGGGCAACTGATTATAGAAATCTTCCTCCAACAGTTACTTTTGTTGGAGATTTAGAACCATTTAGAGATGAAACTATTCAGTATGTAGAAAATTTGAAAAGGGCAGGAGTTCCTGTTGATTTTCAACTGTATAAGGGATGTTATCATGGATTTGACATTAGTTGCCCAAATGCAGATATTAGTAAGAGAGCAACTAAGTTCTTTATAGAGTCCTTTAAATATGCTGTGAACAATTATTTTGCTAAACAAATAGAAGACTAAAAATGATATAGAGAATAGTTATTCAGTTATTACAAGATTTGATAATATATTAATTGATTTAATGTAAAATAGAGAGTTATGTATTAGCTCTCTTTATTTTTTCACTAACTATCACTCTATTTAATTAAGATTTTCTTAATTTCAAGGGCCAGTAATAATTTTTAGTGCTTTTAACTCCTTAAGAGAATGTGATGGTTATAAAGAAGTTGCAGAGGATATACATAATATTTTTAAATAATTAATACACAATTTATACTACTCCTTTTCAATATAGTATAAAATTTATACTAGGGTTAATAATTAAAGATATAAATTTTATAATAAGATGGTCTTTTAGGTATAAAATTTATACTAAAGAACATTAAAAGCATAAAGAACAAATTAACTTATGTGTAGTTGTTTATTTTAATTTGAAAAGTAGAAAGTTATGTACTTATGTGTTGATGAAAATATAATTGATAATGTTGAATTAAAACCACAAGAAGTTTATTTATTGTTGTGTCTAATAAGATTAGCAGATGATAATGGTGAATTAGTTATAAGTGCTAAGGATTTAATGAAAAGTTCTAGATTTACTAACAAAGCAATGATGCTTAAATACTTAGAAAATCTTATATCTAGTGGATATATTAAAAAAATATTAATCCAGGTACTAAAAAGAAAACATCAAGTGAGGTGAAATTAATGAAAATAACTAAGGATTTTATTAAATTTAAACAATTTTTAAGGACTAAAAAACTAAAACCAATTCAAAAAGTTATAATGGAATATATTTTTGAACTTCATAATTGTAAATTTGGTTATGTTTTTCCTTCAATGAAAGATTTAGTTATAGAAGTTAACGCCTCATGTAATAAATAATACTGTGATTTCAGCTATTATGAAGCTTGAAAAAATGAAACTTTTAAAAGTAAATAGAGAAAATAAAATAGCACAAGATATGAATTGTTCTCTTAAAGAGGCTATAAATGCTTTAAAATACGCTAAAGAAAAGAAAGCTAAAAGCATAATAGCCTATGCCAAAAGTTCCATAAAAAATGGATGGCATAAACTATCAAATGAGTTTAATTCTACTCTTTCTAATATAAATTCAAACACTGGATTTCATAACTTTACACAGAGAGTTTATGATTATGAAGAGTTAGAAAGACAGTTGCTTGGTTGGGAATAACTTTAATAAAATATGGTATAATGGATATAAATTTTATAATTTATAGGTGTAAAAATAATTGACGATAAATTAAAGGAGAGAAAAATTTATTTTTTTAATGCTTTAAATAGACTTAATGAAGCTTTAAAAAAGATTTAATAGATGGCATTATTGTTGATGGAATTATTCAAAGATTTGAGTTTACCTTTGAACAAAGTTGAAAAGCAATGAAACTTTATTTAGAAAACGAAGGTATTTTAGATGAAGCCTTAGCACTTAGAAGTACTATTAGATAGAAATAGAACATCCATATGTATAATGAATGAACTGCACTTCAAATAGTATCTCTTATTAAAGCTAAATATATAAATGAACTTATGAAACTTAAAGTTTTTTTAGAAGAAAATAATTGATAAAAGATATAATACACCTAAACTTTTTTATTTAGGTGTATTTTTAAGCAACTAAATTTATTGGAATATATAATTAAAATATTATATTTTAATCTTTATCATTAGTCTCTTACTAATTATTATTAAAATTATTGCTAATATAAAAATAATCAAGTAACCTAGTGTTAATGGAAGTTGTGAGGAAATAGTCAAATTTTCTCCTAGCAATGTAATGATAAAAACTACAATTCCAGTTAATGTTCCAAAAATAGCACTAGCTGTACCAGCAATGTCTTTAAATAGCTCCATAGTTTTATATAAAGCATTAGGAACTATAAAGCCAACTAAAAAAAACATACAAAAAATAGGTATTATAATGGCTACTAATTTATTTGTTTGTATATAAGATAATATCCACATTATTATCCCACAAATAATAGCTCCCATAATACCAAAACTTAATAAAGCATCACTTTTAACTTTTTTAATTAAAATTCTATTTATTATTGCTCCTAAAAAATATGCAAAACCTAAAAACATAGCTATATATCCATAGTCAGTTATTGAATATCTTAAGGTTTTTTCTATTAGATATGGACCTACTGTATTAAATAATACTATCGCTCCATATCCTAAAGCTGAGACCACTGTTATAAGAATAAACATTGGACTTGTACATATTTTTATAATATTAAGTTTATAAGTTTTTATATCTATTTTAGATTTATCTATATTGGTCTCTTTAAATATAAATATAGAATAAACAAAAATTACAATTCCATACACGGTAAATAAATAAAAATTAGATTTCCATCCAAAACTATTTGCTAAAAATGAACCTATAAAGGGGGCAATTATAGGACCTAGTGACCAACTTATTGTAAAATAGTTTGTAAACTTTGATAATTCTGTTCCCGCAAATAAATCAACTAATGCTGCTCTAGCTACAACTGCAAGGCCTGCTACAAATATTCCCTGAAAAAATCTAAATAAATTAAGTAATATTAAATTAAAAGATATAATACATCCTAAACTCATTAAAATAAAGAGTATAGTACTAATTACCAATATCTTTTTTCTTCCTAAAGAATCAGATAAAATACCTAGTACTATTTGCCCTAATCCATAACCTAATAAATATAAACTTACTGTAAGTTCAACTAAATTAGAACTTGATTTAAAAAAACTAGATATTTGCAGCAAAGACGGCACATATAAATCCACACCTAATCCCATTAGAAATGGAACTAGGATTATTAATACATAAATACTTTTATTATTACTTTTTATTTTTTCCATAATAATACCTCTCTTTAACTAATTATTTAATAAGAAATTCTCCTTACTATTTAAATTATAGTAATTTTGTTTTAAAATACTAGTATGCACTTTTGAGATATCTACTATATGAAAGGAAAGTAGTATAATGAAGAATTTATCTAATGAAGAAAGAAAATGCCCTATATCATACACTTTATCAATTGTGGGCGGAAGATGGAAATGGTTAATTTTATATAAAATATTTAAAGAAGAACATATAAGATATGGAGAATTAAGAAGAGGTCTGCCATCAATAACTGATAAGGTTTTAAGTAATTATTTAAAAGAATTAACAGCTGATAACATTATATCTAGAAAAGTTTATGAAGAGGTTCCTATTAAAGTAGAATATTCATTAACCCCAAAGGGAGAAACTCTTATTCCTATTCTAACTCTAATGGCAAACTGGGGAGATGAACATAGAGATACGATATAGATTGAATATCTAAAAATATACTTTCTAAGGAATTAACAGTATTTTAAATAGTAACTTTTATTAGTAATAAGTAAATAAATTTATAGAATTTAAAATATTTTTATAAAAGAATAGCTAATAAAGGATACAAGTATAGAAAATATATTAAAATTAATATATTTTTTATACCACTTCCAATTAATAGAGTATAAAATTTATACTCTATATTTATTACAACAAAAATGGGTGGCATAAGAACTTATTTAATAATTTAGCTTACTTAAAATCAATCTAAATTATAAGGTCTATACTTATATTTAGTTCTATATTAGAATTAGTGAATGTAATAAAATATTGATAACTTCTTGTTATAGGTTCATTAGGTTGTAATATTATCCAACTTGATAAAATCTTATTTTCTGAATTTACTTTAAAAATCATAATCTCTTGATTATCTTTAATTATATTATTTAAAAATCTTTGATTTAATTTACAAGTCCCCTTATAGGTAAAATCATCAGATGTAAATCTAAAAAATTACTATCTTTATATTTATAGTTTATAGTAATTATTTTTTCTTTAGTTTGTTCATATTCATTTTTTAAATAAGTAGCAAAAGGATAACATCCATAAATTCCTTTTCACTATTTTGGTTTGTATGATATCTACCAAACTGACCAAACCACTTTCCTTGTTCTAGCCTCTCATACTGATATATAAAATTCTCAATAATATATCTATCCCTATATGAGAAATCTGCAGCATTTTTTATAATTCAATGTTTTTATATTAATTTTAATATATGTCCTCCTGTAAATTTATTCTTGTAACAAATTCTATTTTTCATTTTTAATCTTTCTTTTTAAACCTATTAGGTTTTAAAACTCTCATTGCTATTATATAACCACAATCAGTGCAAACACTAACTGATACTTTTTCTACCTTAGGAAATACTTTGGTTGTATTTATTAATCCTCCATAATCATCAAAATGACCTTCACCTATTTCTTCACATCCACACAGTGCACATTTATTTAATTCATAAATATTCTCCTTAATTATTTTTTATTGTACCTACATTATATAAATCAATTGAATAAAAGTAAATTATTTCAATTTATTGTAGTATATATTTTTTTATAAAGGTACATCTTTCTAAATTGTATTGAATTCTCTTATCTTATGTATTAAAAATCAAAATCCTAATGTTTCATCAATTAATATTACTTCAGCTTCAGAGCTATTAGGCTTCTTATAGTGAATTAAAAGACTACTACAAATTCTTTGTGGGCTTTTACAGTCATAACATTTATCACCTTTAATGGCACATGGAGTTTTTAGATTAAATCTCATAGCGTTCTTTGGAGAAGCTACATTTCTTACTCTCCAGATTGCCTTCTCTAAGTTTTCAGAAATTTTATTAGTTCCAATAACATAGAATACTTTCTTATGTCCAAATAATGAACCAGCAAGACGGTTTCCTTCACTATCTAAATTTACAATATCTCCATTTTCCGTTAATCCATTTACTGATAGGAAAAAGTAATCAGTATTCATGGCATCTATTGCAGTACCATAAAAATCATGGCCTAATTCGGGGAAATCTGGAACAAATAATTTATTCTTTTTAGATAGAATTTTTTTTAAATTTGGCTCTGTTTTAGTATAGTGTTGATAATTGATTAAGATTTTAGATTTAGGGTATAATATAAGTATAAACAGTTGCGGAGGTTTAATTATGGAGAATGTATCATATCTATTATCAGAAATTCAAAAATTATCTTTATATAAACAAAAGCAGATTTTATCTAAATTAGAGGAAAATATTATGTTAGGTTCTCAAGTTACCGAAATAACAAAAGAAGTAAAAGAAATGAGATTTTCTAAGGGGAAAGTATGCCCTCATTGTAATTGTGAAGATATATCAAGAAATGGTAAGTATAATGATAAGCAAAGATATATTTGTAAAGATTGTGGGAAAACATTTACCGATTTTACTAACTCTGCAACATATAAAAGTAAGAAACCTTTAGATAAATGGATGAAATATGCCAAATGTATGTTAAGTGGCTACTCTATAAGAAAATGTGCTGAAATAGTTGAAATAAATATAGCAACAAGTTTCTTTTGGAGGCATAAAATACTAAACTGTATAAGTACATTTATTGGAGTAGGTTCTGTTGATGGTGTTGTTGAAGCAGATGAAGTTTTCTTTGCTTATTCATATAAGGGAACTAAACCAGCTAATATGCCAAGACCATCTCGTAAAAGAGGTAAGCAAGTTAAAAAGCGTGGTATAAGCAATGAGCAAGTATGTGTAGCCACAGCTCTTGATAGACAAAGAAATTTAATTATAGAATTATTATGTACTGGAAGAATGACATCTGATGAATTAAAGAAACTTTATAATAATCGTATAGGGGAAGATTCTATTCTCTGTACTGATAGCCACAAAAGCTATATGCAATTTGCAGAAGATATGGAATTAGAACATAAGAGAATTAAAAGAGGAAAACATAAAGAAGATATATACCATATTCAACATATAAATAGCCTTCATTCAAGTTTAAAAAGATGGATGAATAGGTTTAATGGTGTTGCAACAAAATATCTTGGAAATTATATGAAATGGTTTAAATGGATTGATACATTTAGTGCAGAAAAAGAATCTATCCAAATTAAAAGTTTTATGCTCCATAGCCATATACCTTATAGTTACACTAAAATAAAGGAATTTAAGAATAGAGTACCAATTTTTGTTTAATGCGTTTCTTTTTATGGAATTATATACCGATATAGGTGTATAATAAAAATATACATTGTTACGCAATTGTATTTTTATACAAGTTAATTTATTATCAAAAAATTGTATAAAAAATAATTTGAGGGAGGAATCTATGGGATTTATAGATTTTTTATATTTTGGAGGTATAGGAATTATTTTTTGTATAGTCCAGTTTTTAGTTTTACTTAAAATCAAAAAAAATTGGATTAAGTGGTTGCCTATAGCATTGACCATTTCTGGTTTATTATTTTGTTTGGTATTATATCTTAATCTTTTTTGGACAAATTCATCAAGTGTAATTGCTGAAAATCAATATTTTTCTTTATTCCTTTTAAAGCCTATTAGTCTTTCATTCATAGGTTGTTTATTAGGATTCATTATTTATAAGTTATATAAGTTTTGTAAATAATATTAATCTATTACTAACTAAAGACCAGTGATTCAATCACTGGTCTTTTAAACTTACTATATATTGTCAACATTATTTTAAAACAGAGCCTTATATTTAAATATTAACTTTAAATATCACGGGATTATGACTCTTTATTAAATTAAGATAATAGCCACAACCCGTGACTTATCCTCTTAATCTTATTGACGCTATTCCACCATTCATAATCATTTTAACACCTCCTAATTTAAATCTACTATTACTAATCTATCTTTTGTTTATATCTAAATAACTGTATCCAAT
>CAUWNL010000090.1:0-11158 GCA_963559995.1 uncultured Sarcina sp. | reverse complement strand
TACTTATAAAAGAATTGCTGGTTTACTTAAATTATCTGTTTAATTTTCAAAGATCAATATCTTTATTTTAGTCACTCACTTGCGACTTCTTTATATTATCACTAATTTTTTTTTATGTCAACATTATTTTAAATTTTTTTAATTTTCCCTAGCAAATTTTTTTATAATAAAAACTAAGACATAATATTAACATTGTCTTAGCTTTTATTATCATTATATAAATTCAAAATATCTTAATTTAAACTCTTATAATAATACTAATTAAAATAATATAGCTATACTCTTATTATTTCTCTAATATTAAAAAGTACTTTTTAATATTATTCTTCTTCCTTGTAAACTACTCTATTTAATGTCCATACCTCTAAACTATTTATATCTAAAATTCCATCTAAACTTTCAATCTTAAATCCAGTACTATTATTTTCAACAAAGACTCTAGAAGATAAAACTATTTCTCCTTCATTTATATAGATTTCTATTGCAGATTTATCTACAAATATGTGGATTTTTATATTATTTGTATCATTTATATAAAATCTTCTAATTCCTTTAGGCCCCTTTATCATATTTTCTCTGCTTATAAATCCAACGTTCCCCTTTATATTTAATTCAAAATATTCATTACTTCCTTTAAATGTTTCTACCTTTACCCACCTATTTTCTTTCTTTAAATCTATTATAATTTCATAAGAATTTTTATTTATATTAGAAAATTCTAAATACTTTTGAGAAAAATCTTTTTTTTCAAAACACTTATCATTTCTTAATAACTTGATCTCATCTACTGGCTTTTGATAAATTTTATCTTCCTTTAAAATCAATTCTCTTGGCATAGTTAAACAATGAATCCAATTTTCTTTTAGGCTTTCATGTTCTTTCTCATATTCCTCTGGAACACCCATCCAACCAATCATTAATATTCTTTTTTTATTATCCTCAAAAATTTGAGGAGCATAAAAATCAAACCCCATGTCTAATTCTAAAAAGTCTCCGTGATTGAACTTTAAGGTATCATAATGCAATTTTCCTACAATATATCCTGATTGATATATATTTTGATATTTAAATTTTTCCTTTTCTAATCCTTGAGGAGAAAAAATTAGAATATCTTTATTCTTTAAAGTAAATATATTAGGACACTCCCACATATATCCAAAATTTTCTAAGCTAGTTTTTATTTCCCCCTCAAATTTCCAGTTTTCCATATCTAAAGATGAATATAATAGGACCCTGCCCTTTAGTTCTTTTGTTTGTGCACCTATAATAAAATAGTATTTACCATCTTTAAAATATACCTTTGGATCTCTAAAATGTGCAGTATATTCCTTGGGAATAGTATCAACTACAGGTCCTATTTTTTTTATTTCATAATCTTTATTCATAATAGCCCTACATTGATAAGATAATCTATCACCACTATCATCTCTAACATTCCCTGTATACATTATTTCTAGATGTCCATCTTTCTCTATAGCGCTTCCTGAATAACATCCATTTTTATCATAATATTCCTTTGGTTCTAAAGCTATTTTAGGTATTGTATAATTTATAAAATCTTTAGTTCTAATAAATCCCCAATGTTTGTATTTATGCTCACAGCTAAACGGGTTCCATTGAAAAAATATATTGTATTCACTATTAAAATAGCTAAGTCCATTTGGATCATTTATAAGACCAAAGGGAGGTTGAAAATGATAATTATTATTAAAAATATTATTATTTTTATTGGTATAAAATTTTACTGCCTCATTATTTATATCACATTCCTTGCTTATATTCATGATAATATCCTTTCTAAATTTATCTAATTTATAAAAATTACTTTAATTTAAAGTTGAGCTAATTATAAATATATTTATTCTCTAAATAGTAAGTTCTTTACACTTTGTCTTTTTACTAATTTAATTGGCACTTCCTCTAACTCTAATAACTTTTCACTTCTTATAAGTGATAACATTCTTGTTGCGGCCTCAAATCCTAAAAACTTATAATCAAAACTTACTGTTGTTAGTGCTGGATATATAGCTGTTCCTATATCATAATCTCCAAACCCTGCAACTGATATATCATCTGGAACTCTTATTCCTTTTTCCATAAGATATCTATTTATTCCTATAGCTATATTATCTGTTGCACCAACTATAATACTTGGTTTGAAAGCTACTGCTTTATGTGCATTTTCATAAGCACTATTAAGAGTAAAGTCTGTCTCTATATATTTAATCTCAGCTTCATCTTTAAATGCATCAAAAAATCCCTTTTTTCTACATACACCAACAGCTTTATCTTCTTCGGTTACTCCTACATAAACTATGTTTTTATGGCCTTGTTTTTTAACAAAATCCCCCATAAGTTTTCCTGCTTTATAATCATCTATGGCTATACAATTCACTCCATACCTAATTTGTCCTGTAAATATTATAGGGATTGGCAATTTATTTATAAGCTGTATATGCTCCTCCGAAATACAAAAAGCCATAACAATTATTCCATCCATCCCTTCAAGGTATAATTTATTTATGTAACTTATCTCTTTTTCTTTATCTAAATTGCTAGTTAAAATTATTGGTTGATAACCTTCGTTTTCTAATTTTCCACTTATCCCCTGAAGAGTCTTGCTAGCTGTAAATGAATCTATTCTTGGTATTATAATACCAATAAGTCCACTTTTCTTACTTTTTAATCTCTTAGCAAAAAAATTAGTTTTATACCCTGTCTTATCTATAACTTTAGCTATTTTTTCGATATTTTCTTTGCTAACATATCCATTATTTAAATATCTTGATACAGTACTTTTAGAAACTCCAGCCATATTAGCTATATCTTGAATAGTTAACTTCACACTATTACCTCTTTTCTTCATAATTTATATACATCTTATTTAATATACTTTTATATAATTAATAGAATAAGTTAGTTAAATTAACTAACTTATTCTATTAAAAAATTATTATTTATTTATCATTTAAATTGTAATTTTATATTTTCTATAAATTATTAATTAGCCCTCAGTTGATCTACATCATCTATATCTTCCTTTTGAGCATTGAAGAACAGGAATGTTAATACAAATCCAACTGCAAATCCAATAGCATTAGTTATTATATAGGTTAATACTTGACCAGTTCCAATGTAAACTAATAACCCTGGAACTACTGTAACCCCCATACCATCTGCTGCTAAATGCATAAATGCTGCAAATCCTCCAGCACATGCTCCACCTATTAATCCAAATATAAATGGCTTTAATAACCTTAGATTAACACCAAATATTGAAGGTTCTGTTATCCCAAAAAATGCTGGTATAGCACATGATAGATAGAAAGAACGCTTTTTCTTATCTCTAGTCTTTAATGCTACCGCTAACGCTGCTGCACCTTGTGCTATTATAGTTCCTGTTATTATACCATTAAACTGATCTCTATGGAATGTAGCAAGTAACTCTATTTCTAATGCATTAAATATTTGGTGAAGACCAGTTACAACTATACCTTGATATGTTCCTCCAATTATTATACCACCTATACCAAAAGGTAAAACCATTAACCAAGTAAATGCATCTAACAACCAAATTTCAGCTATATTCATTACCGGTCCTACTATTAATAGTCCTAAAGCCAAAGATACTACTAAAGTAACAAAAGGAGTAACTATTAAATCTACAACATCTGGAACAACTCTCCTTAATGCTTTTTCTAGTTTAGCTGATATGATACCTAGACATAAAGCTGGAAGTACTGATGATTGATATCCTTGAATTCCTAAGGTGAATCCAAATATCTTTAAATGTAATGCTTGTGCAGTTCCTTCAGATATTGCAGAAGCACTTGGAAGATAAGGTGAAACTAACATAAGACCTAAAACAATACCTATAACAGGGGTTCCACCAAACTTTTTACAAGTTGACCAAGTAACTAATGCTGGTAAGAATGTAAATGCAGTATCTGTTAATATCTCTGATAATACATACCACGTTCCTGTACTTGGCAATATGCCACCCTGTACAAGCATAGTTCTAAGACCCATACATAAACCTGTTGCTACAAGTACTGGTATTATCGGTAAGAATATATCTCCAAAGGTTCTAGATATCTTCTGAATCATTGTCATGTTACTATAGACATCACCCTTAAGATCACCCTTTTGTACACCATCTTGAGTTAATACATCATAAACCTTATTTACAAATCCAGTTCCAAGTATAATTTGAAATTGAGCTGCTTTAAAAAATTGTCCTTTTACACCATCAATATTCTCAATTTCTTTCTCGTTTATTAAGTCTTTATTATGTAATATTAATCTTAATCTCGTAGCACAGTGCTCCATAGACTTTATATTTTCTTTTCCACCTATGTTTTTTAAAATTTCCCTGGCTACTCTCTCTTCCTTTCTTTCGCCTGCCATAACTTCCTCCTTTTTGTGGAATCAATTCCACACAGCTTGTAAATGTTTAAATTATTGTGTTTACTATAATTTCTTTAGTTATATGTTATCAGTTTCATATTCCCTTGTCAATGTTTTCATTATATTTTTATACATTTTTCTAATTATATGTTATTATTGTTTTTTTATTAATACTAAGTATACTCTTTACTAGAAATCTAACTTTCCCTTATATATCAATACAAAAGCGGTAATGTATTTTATTTTGTGTATTCTAAAGATTAGCTTTGCCTAAATACAGAGAAAATATTACCCTTTATAGAATGTCAACACCAGCCCTAAAGGCTGTTAATTACAGTGTTTACATTCTATATGGGTAATATATAATACACTTGTAATAAGCTAATCCTTTTTCATATAAATACACAATTTAATGCACATTCTCCAAAAACTATCTTTAAATTTAAATTTTTATATTTCATAATGCTTAATAATATTTAATAAAGAAATATATTATAATAGTTTGAAAGTAATTATTTTAACTTTAAATCACACTTTTATTGAATTATTTTTTATATGACTTTTTTATAAAAAATAACGAAAACTTTTATAGTTCTCATGTTGCTTAAACAAAAATATAACAACTAAATACCTTTCATCATTTTAGTTACTTCTGCATTAGTTAATTTATGCATGTTAAACACCTCTACTAGGTGCAAAACATTATCTAGATATATATTTCCAGATAGACTTACATAAAAAGGTGATTATTTACATATTCAACTTTATAGTAAGTTTCACTATTTATAACTTTTATATTATTCAAATTTATTGTTAAATTAGAATTGTAATTATTTAATAAAGATGATTGAAAATTATATGATTTTATACCAAAGAATTCTTGATATTCTATTGCTATTTTTCTTACCATATTATATGTATCATTAGTATTTAAAGAAGAAATATTTATAACTTTAGATGGACAAAAATCCTTTAAACTAGATATTAGTTGGATTATTTATATTAAATGATAAAGCCCCATTTAAATACTTTTGAGATATTGTAGAACCGTCACTACTAAATATAGCCTTTAAAACTTAGTTGAGGTAAACAGCTTCCGCTCAAAACTCATTCCTTAAGATACTTCATTTTGAACTCATATGATAAATTATGTAACTCTGTAACATGTTGTTTACATAAAAACAGCATATCCCCATAAAAATGCTGATAATCTCCAGGAACTACATAACCTGTTTCTAATTCTTTCACAAATTAAACATCCCATAAAATATACCTTCTTCCTCTATGTTTTTATTACCATTATATTTCTAGTATCTATAAATTTAAATATTAAAATTAAGTAATAAATAAGGTTTTACACCTAGATTGATATAAAACCTTATACTACATAGTATTTAATTATTATTAGTCAATTCCATTAATGATGTTGTTATAAATAAAAACTGTTTTATTCTATTATCTCAAAATTATTTATACTTAAAATAAACAACATAGAACTTCTGAAACTTTCATTTTCACTAGTTCTAAGTTAGAATGCCTTGTTTACTTCATTTTCGATGTGTATGCACTAAATGTTTATTAAGAAATTAGTAAGTAAAATCGTATGAATTTCCAATTTTAAATGTAATTTAGTCTAACAATTATATCTATCACTTCAGTTTAAAATTATATTTTCATAAGAAGCCATGTATTATTGATTATTTAATTTTCAAATCATATTATGAACATTTAAAGTTGTGCATACCTTGCCCTTATTTCTGATTATTAATAGTTCTAAAGTCAGCATACATTATTGAAAATAATATAATTAACATGTATATTAGTGTTAAGGACAATACTATTTAAAATCGAAGGTATAATTCATAAAATGATTGCATGTTTAGTTAATATTATTTTACTATTTATCTGTATAATCTTAATAAACTTTACAAATACAAACTGTACATGTAAAATAAATCCGTTTATAGGTTATAGAACTAAACGTTCTACAAAATCCGAAAAAGCATGGAAATATGCTAATACTAGAATTACTGAACTAATGGTAATAATTATGGTAATTTATCTAATTATTAATATAATTATTGCTTTACTTTTAACAATATTTCAATTGAATATTCTTTACATAATTAATTATATAATAATAATATCTGAAGTTCCCACCGTAATAATAATACCAACAATTATTTTAGAAATAGAATTAGAAAAAAATTCTAGTCTAATTATATAAAATAAGGAAACTTATTAAGCATTAGCTAACAACACTAGCTATATTATTCACATAATAAACAGTTATCTGTACAAATGGTGATCCTTTTTAGATTTATCTAGTCTTTAAAGTGTCTTTTCGCTTAATTCACGAATATATCTGTTTTATAACTGTTTTAACTCTACAAATAATCATAATTATCTATTATCTTTACCTATATATGTGTTTTAAAATTAATACTACCTAGTACTATTAATTTACTTATTACATCTAGGTTGTCCACCGACTCCAAATTCTTTTAAAGTTTTATATAAATTTCTTTTACTACTTCCTAAAAGGTAAAGCCATACCCCATACTTTAAAATCGTTTAAAATGACATCTGAATTTATAACTTAACCATTATATATAAAGGCGTACATATCTTCTCCTAATCTTGTCATTGTTCAAAACTTTATTAATTTCTCTTAAATAGTATTATAACTGACTTTTAAGCCATTATTATACTACTTTTTCAGGAATGTATATCATGCATGTATGAATTTTTAATTTAAATATTATATAAAGGAACGACATATTTATTTGAGTGATAAATTTAAATTAGAGTTACTTAATTACCTTAAAACCAAAAAAAGTTTATCTAAAATGTCCGCAAAACAATTAGATAAATACTTAAACATGATTTACAATATTTCTCGCAACAATCAAAAGAAATATATTATAACATCAATAAAAATAGTTTTTTAACTTATATAAAATGACTTGTGTACTTGCAATACTACAATACCTAGGTGATTTTTTCACTTTAAATTAGTACGCAAAACTGCAAAAAGTGCGTACATTTGAAATTTGCCCTTAGCCATTAATATGACTTGTTTACAAGTACTTTCCGTCTTTTCATTTTTTCCTATAAATAATAAAAAAATTAATATTTTTTTTAATAGTATTATTTTAATAAAATAAATATTAATAAGATCATTTTGATGTCTGTTTACTTTGAATATCTCGACTTTATACAGGTCTTTTTGTACATTTTAGTTTCCAAAAAAGAAATATATGTTTCTTTTTATACACAAATTAACTTACCTTAGATAGTTTTAAGAGTGTTAAATAATTGATTTCAAATTTGAAATGTAGTAACTTGTTGTATAAGGGTTAATTAAATTTTCTATGGAATTAAAGAGGTGATTATATATGGGAAAATCAAATTTATCTAAAAAAACTTTTGATTTTAAAAATAAACTAAATGAAGTTTTAAATGAAATGGATTGTTATATTAAAAATAATAATATAATACCTATTTACAAAGGTATGTTTAAAAATAAGGCAAATAATACTTATAATATCTTAACAATGCAAGGAACAAATGATTTTTGTCTTAAAAAAGGAGATCCTTCAATAGTTATTTTAAATTTTAAAGACTTTAAAAATAATAATTCAATAAATTCTAATCAATATTTTCTTTATAATAATTTTTTAGAGTTTGATCCTGAACTTCATATTTTCGCTAAATTTCTTTCAAGTCAAAATTTTAATAAAAATCAAAAATTAAAAAAGAATAAACAAACTGGGTATAAATTTTGGAAGAGTATGAGCCTTTTCTATAGTGCCTTCTTCATTTTATTTATCATTGCTGGTGCATATGCATTATTAAGATATTAGTAACTAAATATATTAAATTTATAAAGAAAAATAGCATCTACATTTTTTATATCGCATAAATACTGAAATATAAATAAAAAATCAAAAAATATTATGTTTGTTTTTACTACCATTTTAGTGACTATTCGAACTATTCTGTGCTTAAATAAACTATTAAACTTAAAATGCCAATCTTATTAAATTATTCTTTAGTATTAGATTAGCATTTCATAATTTTATGAAATGAAAATATATCTACTTCCGTTAAAATATTTTATGTAAAAATTCGATAGGTAATTAAATCAATAATTATCAATAGTATATTTCGATAATGTCTCCAATTTACCTTAAGTTATCGTTACTATCTATGTAAAAAGTAATATAGATATTATAACAAACGTATAAATGGTGTTAAAAGTAGGATGAAAAAAGTCATAAACATAGAAGCAACCCATATATCCATAAATTTTACCTCCTAATATATATTTCTTATATTAGCTATATTTTACTATCATATTAAACTTGAAAAAATAGATAAATATTAATTAGATTAAATATATCTTTATTTTTTACAAAATGTACATAGTTTTATAATACTTAATAATGTTTCTTAAATTTATAAAGCACAGAAATCTTATACGACGTTTTAAGAGGTTTTATATTAAAAGGATAAATCATATTAATGGATGATTAAGTAATGCTTAGAAATGATTTTAGGTTTACAAGTTAATTAATTACTCTAAAAATTGTATACATAAAAGTAACTAAGAAACTTTGCTTTCGTAAGTTCTGAGTTGGAATGGCTTGTTTATTGGGTTTTCAAGGTGTATACAATAAATAATTATTAAAAAAATAGAAATTAGGAAGTAAAATTATATGAATTTCTAATTTTAAATATAATTTAATCTTATAATTTTATATCTATTACTTGAGTTTAAAATTATATTTTCCTAAGAATTCATATATTATTCAATTTTCGAATGTCTTTATCAAGGACATCTAAAGGTGTGACTTTGCAAAAGGGAGATTTCCCCGTTTCAACCATATAAGATAGTTTGTAATAACTTGTTTTACAAAGAATTGTTATAATAAAACTAACTTTCTAATATGACTATCTGTCACACCACAGAATAAGAAAGGACTTTTACATTAGAATTTATATCTATAATCCCATTTGCCTTGATACAATCTTGACCTAGTTAAAATCTTATATTCATTATTTAAATTTCGAAAGTCAGTAATACTGTTTTTAGAATTAGTTAGATTAATACTATACAAAAGTTACATACCTAGCCCTAACCTTGGTATTTGAATTATATATAAATGGCTACATACCTTGCCCAAGGCTTTCCATAATTTAAGTACTTATAAATTCCTCTTAAATAGTGTCATAACTGACTTTTAAAGTATTAAAGCACTATTACTCTTTTTGGACGCTAGCTCTAAAGTTACCAATACCTTGAGGTTTTACAAATCGTTTTATTCTGGCAACTATACGGAAATTGTATAGTGCAAAATTTGCTCTTTCTAAAATTTGAAACAGACTAGATCTCCTGGTGTTTAATCATTTTTCGATATTTCTGCTGATACCTAACTCATCTATATATTTATTATATAAAGCATACTTACTAACAAGCACAAAATTATGCTGGTTAAGATTAATTATGTTCATTTTTTTAATAACACTTTGCAACAAAAAAAGATTTATAATAATAAAAAATATTAATCAAATAAAAATATATAATTAATAAATTAAAAAGAAAATCAAGATTCATCTATTTTTAAAAGGTATACATATCTTAGTGTAGTTCTCGGTAGTTAAATTCCCTTTAAATGTGCTATATGTATCATTTGAAGAGGTATATAATTATAAAATAAAATTTCTTTTAGAGGATGCATACCTTATTGCTATCTTAAAACAAAAAAAGCCTATTTTCCAGTTAGAAAAATGGCTTTATTACTCACTTTATGGTGCATCTAGAGGGATTTGAACCCCCGACCTTTGGATTCGATTAATAGCTTTTCTATTGCTTTTACCAAATTTAATCTATACCTTTTAATACTGATTATATCTAGTTTTTGTTTATTTACTAAATTTAAATAACTATATAAACATAGACATTTTAAATTCATGTTGCTGTACCGTTGCTGTATTAAATTCATTACCACTTTTGTAAGTCTCTTGTCATTTGATTTACAGTTGTAGTAAATAAATTAATGGCCGATGAAATATAATTCGCATAGTAGGTTACATTACTTGAATTATTATTTCTTAAGGCCTCTGCCATTCCTCTATAGCCTATAGTCATTTTATTCATAGAATCTTTAATTGAGCTATAGTAACTAGTGTTTAATAAAAAATCTATATCTACTTCTTCTAATTCTTCTGCTATCCCATCTAATTTTTCTGCCAATTCTCTATTTGTTATTTCTGAACGGGTATATTTATTTGTATATTCTGTACTTCTATCAAATATAGATGTCATTTTATCACTAAAATCTTTAGCTTTTGTTAAATCATATTTATCTATATTTTCATTCGAATCACTTCTTGTAACTTCATTTTCACTACTTCTTGTTGTAGATCTTTTAAAATCATTGCCATCGCTTTCATTTTTCTTTGAATTTATACAATTTTCATTCTTTGTTGACTCTTCTTTATTTTCAGATTCCCATGTTTTATGTTTTTCTATGTTTTCAGTAATTTGCTTATTATCAGTAATTGAAATACTTTTATCATTTATACTACCTCCACAACCTACTGTAGATACAAAAGTAATACTTATAAATAAAGTTACTAATAATTTTTTCATAGAACAACACTCTCAATATTATTTATCATTATATATTATGCTTATTTTTCAGTTAATATATCTAAGTTAAACATATATACCTATTGCTTTATT
>CAUWNL010000089.1:0-11398 GCA_963559995.1 uncultured Sarcina sp. | reverse complement strand
AATTATCCTACATAAAAACTA
Source organism: uncultured Sarcina sp. (assembly GCA_963559995.1). Classification (GTDB taxonomy): domain Bacteria; phylum Bacillota; class Clostridia; order Clostridiales; family Clostridiaceae; genus Sarcina. The sequence continues at coordinate 11,377 of CAUWNL010000089.1, read as the reverse complement.
ATTATAAAAATCTGAATTATTAAATAAGAATATAATTAATATTTAGCTCACTATTTGTGTGATTTATTATAATTATATCACTTTTAGTGATATATATTTAGGGGATTATAATGAAGTTTAAATTTCCTCTATAAATTTTAATATTTTTATAATAGTTGTTATAAAAAATAATAATATAATTTAATTTAAGGAGGTTTTATGTTTGCTAATAGATTAAAATTACTAAGAAATGAAAAAAAATTAACACAAGCGGAGTTTGCAAAACTTATAAAAGTAGCCCCTAGTACTATAGGGATGTATGAAAGTGGAAATCGTGAACCTAATATTAATACTATTAAAATTATAGCCAAATTTTTTAGTGTATCTTCTGATTATTTAATTGGACTTACAGATATAAGACAAAGCTCTAATTCCATATTAAGTAAAAAAGATAAGGCTTTTATTATAGACTATATTCCTGATGAAGGAAAGAAAGAATTAGAAATATTTTTGTCCTATATTGAGTATAAGTATATTTTAAGTAAAAATAAAGGAAAACTTTAGTAATAAGAAAAGCTATTTATAAAGAAACAACTTGTTTAGTGACTCTTAAATATTAATTGTTGTTTGAAATAATATTAGTTAAACCTCTAATATTTGATAATGCCTTAATTGATGTTATTTTGTTATAACTAATATTTAAAGATTGAAGCTCTAACACTTTTGTAAGAGGAATAATGCTTATTATATCATTGTGACTTACATTTAAATCATTAATTGTTAATCCTTCTAATGCACTTAAAGTAGTAAGTTTATTATTAGATAAATCTAAATAGTTTATATCAAATCCCTTTAACTCCTCAATACCATTTAAGTTATAAGATTCTATATCAAACATACTATTAAAGTTAATTGTTAAATCTTCTATTTTTGTCTCTTGAGATGAATGAATAGTTGCAGTAGCCTCTCCTAATTTATTGTTAATTCCATCTACCGAAGCTATAATAGTATTTGTACCGGGGCTCTCTATTTTAAATCCTGTTGATTCAGGAATAAGATGGTTTGAGCTACTACTTGTTAAGGTTAAATACTTTTTATAATAATTTGTTTCATTTATCCCTAGTGTACCTCCCACAATTTTAATATTATTATCTGTTATAGGTATAGTACTTCCAACTACACCTGAATAAATGGATTTATCGAATTCTATTTGTAGTTAATTTTTTAATCCTTGTATAAAGTTATCCTCTAATCCATTAATATTTAATCCTTGAATTTTAAGTAACATAGGATTTGTACTTAATAAGTTATTTTTAAAAGTTATATCTATTAAGGTAGTAAGCCCTTATAAGCTCATAATTGATGATATATAGTTACAATTAGCGTTTACTATACTAATATCATTTATTTTACTAATTGAAGAAATGTTAGTTATATCATTGTTACTAATATTTAAGTTGTTAATTGTTAATCCCTTGAGTGGAGCTAAATTATTTATATCATTATGTGATAAATTTAAGCTATATATATGAAATCCTTGTAATTCTTGAATCCCTTCTAAAGTAGTTAAATTTTTATCTGATAAATCTATAGCAAGTTTGGGTACAAAATCACTATTTTGAGCATAACAATAAGATGCTATATCATAATATGTTAAATCAGATGGGTTTGCACTAATAGCATTTGCAACAGCGTCTTTTAACGTCTCATTTCCATCAAAGGTTATAGGTGTTGCAACAGGGCTTACATTAATACTTGTACTACTTGTGCTAAGTGTAATTGTATTAAACATAGGTATCTCTATTTTAATATTATTTATTCCACTCTTAGTTTTAGGAATATTATTTATAGTTATTGAACCACTATAACCATACAATACATAATATTTTACTCCATTTATGATAATAGTTATATTAATTTTATTCCAATTAAAGAGATTTTTAAAATTAATAGTTAAACTTTCTGTTTTTTTAAAATTTAAATTCATATTATCAGTTAATTGTGACTTTACTGATGATAAGTTTTGTTCTAATCCATTAAAATTATTTGTTAAACTAGTAATTTTATATTTATTAGTTATATTTTCTAAATTTATATTATTTAACTTATTTTCTACAGATAATAACTTCCCCTGTAATCTATATATATCCACATATTGATCAGCTACAAGATCCTTTAAATTAGATATTTCATTATTTAACAAATTTATTTGTGTTATATCATTTTTCATAATATCTTCAGATTTTTGTATTAATTTTTTTGAGTTATTAATATAATCTACTACATCTATTTCTGCTGTTCGTAAAGAAGTAACACCATTAAATGTTAATAATGATATACTAACTCCGCTAACAATTATTCCGGCTATTACCAATGATACTACTTTTAGTTTTAACATTTTAATGTCTCCTAAGTTACATTAGATTATAAGATAAAGATACTGTCATTTATTTATGTATATAATAAATGACAGTATTTTATTGCATTTTTAATTTTCTGTGTTTGATGTTCCAGCAGTTGTTCCTGAACTTACAGTATTTATATAACTTGCAAATGAACTTAAAGTTTGCTCATCAGTATTATATGCAGAATTTATAGCACTTGTAGCTTTTGAAACATCTTCATTTGCTTCTTCTACTTGAGTATATTCATTTCCGTAAGCATCTTCATACTTGGTTAATGAACTTTGTGCTGATGATAACTCATTGGTTAAGTTAGATATTGTTGAGGTATCTATTTTAATTGTACTTTGATCGCCTGTTATTGTTGATTGGTCTGTTGCTAACTGTCCTTGTAATTTTAATATATTTGCTGAATCACTCTTTATTGTTGTTTGATCGCTAGTTAACTTTGCTTGATCAGTTGTTAATTGTTGTTTTAATATATTAACATTATTTGTTAAACTAGCTATTTGAGCTGCATCTGCTACACTTTCTGATTACGCTTCACTTAGCTGATTTTCTGCAAAAGCTAACTCACTTTTTAATGTAGCTACTGTTGCTTCTTCATTTGCTACAATAGTCTTTAATCCAGAGATTGTTTTACTTAGAGAGCTTATTTGCGATACATCATCTTTTATAATACTCTCTGCTTTTTGCATTAGTTGACTTGAATTATTCATATAATTTACAGCATTTGCAGTTGCTGTTTGTAAACTAGTTGCTCCATTAAATGAAAGTAAAGATATACTAACTCCATCAGCTACTACCCCACCAGCTAAAATTGATATTATTTTTGCCTTTAGCATTTTTACTCTCCTCAAGTATTTTATTCATATTCCAATAAAGATTGTTTCTAAAATAATTAATCTCTCTAAAAAACTTAACTTTTAAGATATGCTTATAATAAATTCTTAAAAATATTAATTATTAGATGAATCAATATTTTTTAATCCTTTAATAGTTGATAATATTTTAGTTGATGATATCTTGTTATAACTAATATTTAAAGATTGAAGTCCTGATATCTTTGTAAGTGGTGTTATATTTGTTATGTTATTATGACTCAAATTTAAATCATTAATAGTTAATCCTTCTAAAGCATTTATATTAGTTAAATCGTTATTTGATAAATTTAATGAATTTATATCAAATCCCTTTAATTGTTCTATTCCTTTTAAACTAGTTAAATGTTGACCTGATAAGTTTATATCAAGAGGTGCAACTCCATATCCATTTTCAACTCCATAACAATATGATGCTAGGTTATAATATGTTAACTCACTAGGGCTAGCTTGTATAGCACTTTCTACTGCATTTTTTAGTGCTGTATTTCCATCAAAAGTTATTGGTGTTTCCACTGGATTTACTGTTAAATTATTGCTATCTGTATTTAAAGTTATAGTATTGTAATATGGTATCTCTATTTTTATTGTATTATTACCTGTATTATGTACAGTTACATTATTTAAAGTTAATGAACCATTATAGTTATAATTTGTAGTATATGTTTTTCCATTAACCACTACATTTATATTAACGCTAGGTAAATATGCATTCCAATTAAACATATTTCCAAAGTTTATTGTTAAACTTTCTGTTTTTGTTGTTGCAGCATCAATAGTTGCAACTGCTTCTCCTAAGTTATTTTTAATTTGATCTATAGAAGCTACAACTTCATTTTTTTCATTAGTATTATTTGCTGCCATAATCATATTTTCATTTTCACCAGATAAAGTTAAATATTTAGAATAATATTGTGCTACATTTGTTTTAGCTGTTCCACTTATAACTTTAACGTCATTCTTAGTGGGAGCATTTGATTCTTTATAACTTGATTTTGTAAATTCAACTTGATTTTGATCCTTTAATCCAGTTATAAAATTATTGTCTAATCCACTAGTATTTAGTCCATATATATTAATTGATGAAGGATTAGATAAAGCTGAATCATCTAACATATTATTTTGTAAAGTCACACTTTTTAAAGTATTGATTCCTTCTAATGGTTTAACTGATGATATATAATTATAATTAGCATTTAATGTATTAAGATTGGATATTTCCTTCACTCCAGCAAGAGTTGTTATATCGTTATTACTTACATTTAAATTATTAATAGTTAGTCCCTTTAATGCACTTAAGTTAGTTAATTTGTTATTAGATAGATTTAAAGAATTTATATCAAATCCTTTTAATTGTTGAATTCCTTTTAAGCTAGTTAAATGTTGACTTGATAAATTTATATCAAGAGGTGCAACTCCATATCCATTTTCAACTCCATAACAATATGATGCTAAGTTATAATATGTTAACTCACTAGGACTAGCTTGTATAGCGTTTGCTACTGCATTTGCTATAGCTGTATTCCCATCAAAAGTCATTGGTGTTTCTACTGGATTTACTGTTAGATTATTACTAGAGGTATTAAGTGTTATTGTATTAAAATATGGTATTTCTATTTTTATAGTGTTGTTTCCAGTATTGTTTACGATAACATTCTTTAAAGTCAATGACCCTCCGTAATTATAAGTTTCACTATAAGTATTTCCATTAACTATAACTTTTATATTGACATTTGGAAGATATGATTCCATATCAAACATTCCAGCAAATTTAATAGTTATATTTTCTGTCCTAGAAACCACACCAGTTGTAACTACCTTATTAGAAATGCTTGATGGTAAATTTTGAGCATACGCCATGGTAGTAGGTATACTAACACCTCCAACTACTAATGATGCACTAATTATTAGACCTAAAACTCTTTATCGGTTCATATACCAATCTTCTCCTTTATTAAATTATTAATTATTAAAATTTAAATTAACAAGTTCTTGTTATTTAAAATAAATATATTTATAAAATATTGCTTTAAGAAAATTAATTATTTTATAATTCTAATAGTATTTATATAAATAATAATTTCAATCACTTGTTAAGTATTATTTTAACAATTTCTATAACATATTATAATCAAATTAGTAAATATGTACAAATTGTTAAAATTAATTCATAAAGGATTTTCACTCTATACCTTTAATTGTCTAATTATATCTTACGTTTTCTAGTACTCCCCTTATATTATGGTTTTTAAATAATAATTACATTTTTTAAAAAATATGATAATATATTAGAAGTATTTGTATAATTAAGTTAATATTTTTTTATATTTTTAAATAAGTTTATAATTTAATTATTATTAATTAATAATAATTACTCAATAATTAAAATTAAATATTTTTTCTATAATATTTTAAGTATATTGTGTATTATCATTTTAATTATTTTATTAATTTTAATATTATATAAAAAAAGATTATGTAGATATCGTTTAAAACTCCATCTTAGTCAGTCTTTCTTTTATAATATCTAGTATAAATTTCTTAAAATATATGATATAACTAAATAGAAGATTTTTTTGTACTATTTAGTGTAAAATAATTTGATAAACATACTATTTTAAAATAAAATAAAAAAAGTATAGAGGAGTACATACATAATTAATAATTACAGATGTTTAGTTATAAAGTATAATTAAGGTTTATTAAATAAATTTTATAATGTTAAAACTAATAAAAAAGGAAAGAAGGTACATATTATGTCAAAAGGTCTATTTTTAATTTTTCCAGCTCATGGACATGTTAATCCAACTATAGGATTAGTTAAAGAGTTAATAAATAAAGGTGATGAAATAACTTATATTTCATCAAACGAATTTAAAGATAAAATAGAAAAGGTTGGGGCTAATTTTAAGGGGTACCATCAAGATTTTAGCGTAAATCCAGATACTTCAAATATTCTTTGTTCTATGTTAGAAGGAATAATAAATATGAATAAAGATATAGTAGGTTTAGCTTTAGAAGAAGAAACAAATTATGATTATCTAGTTTGTGACCCTATAATATTTGCTGGTGAAAAGCTAAAGAAAAAATTAAATATAAAGAAAACTATATCAACTCTTACAACTTTTGCAATGTGTGATGAAATAGTTAAATACTTTGTTCAATCAAAAAATGAAGAAGACAGACAAGAATTTTTAGCATTCTTTGAAAAAATGAAGCCTGAAATGGCTAAATTAAAAGAAGAATATGGAATAGAACTTCCAAATTCTATGGAAGAAATTATTTTAGGATATAAAGTTGATTTAAATATAGTATTTACATCTAAATATTATCAACCATACACTGATAAGTTCAATGATGAAGAATTTGCTTTTGTTGGACCTTCTATATTTGATAGAAAAGAATTAGAAGATTTTAAAATAGATAATCCTAATAATAAAAAAGTTGTATTTATATCACTTGGAACTGTTGCTAATCAAAATTTAAAATTTTATAAGGAATGTTTAAAAGCCTTAGGCTCTAGAGAAGATTTAATAGTTGTAATGTCTATTGGAAAGAGAATTGATATAAAAGACTTAGGAGATATACCTAATAATTTTAAAATTTATAATTATGTTCCACAACTTGAAGTATTAAAGCAAATTGATTTATTTATAACTCATGGTGGTATGAATAGTTCAAGTGAAGGTTTATATAATGGACTTCCTTTAATTGTTGTTCCTCAATTTGCAGATCAATTTTTAATTGCTGAAAGAGTAACTGAACTTGGCGCAGGTCTCCCTTTAGTTAGTAATGTCAATGCATCATCAATAGAAAAAGCTGTAAATGAAATATTATCAAATCCTTCATATAGTGAAAATGCTAAAAAAATAGGAGAATCTTTAAAGATAAGTGGTGGTTATAAGAAAGCTGCTAAATGCATTCACGATATAATCTAGATAAATCTTTAACATAAAAAACAAGCAAGCTATATCAAAATAATCTTTGATATAGCTTACTTGTTTATAAATTGAGAAGTAAATAAAATATGAGAATTTATAAAAATATATATTCATTTGTACTTTCTTTATTTTCATATAGCTCTATGGGAAGATTATCTGGATCCTTAAAGAAAGTAAATCTTTTATCTGTAAATTCATCAGTTCTAATAGGTTCAACTTCTATATTGTTATCTTTAAGATAAGATATAGCCTCATCTATATCATTAACTTCAAAGGCTATATGTCTAAGACCACAAGCCTCTGGATTTGTAACTCTCTTTTGAGGATTTTTAAATGAAAAAAGTTCTATTGTACTATCTGAAATCCTAAGATCTAACTTATAAGATTCTCTATTTTCCCTGTAACTTTCTCTAATTACTTCAAACCCTAATATATTTACGTAAAATTCCTTTGATTTTTTATAATTAGAGACTATTATTGCTACATGATTTATTTTATTGAGTTTCAAAAAACCACCTTCTTAAGTTTAATTAAAAACTATCCTAAGTATTGCTAAAACTAATTTTCTTTCTATATTTTTCATAATATCTATCCCCTTAAATTAAATAATCACTATAATATTATTTACATTTATTTTATTAAGTATTTATATTATAAATACTATTTTAAAGGATTAAAAGAAAAATATAGAATTATTTATAAAAATTTAATTTTATTGGTATTTATTGGAATTAAAAGTCTTTACCATGCCTATATGGTCTTTTTTTATTTTTATCCATTTTTTTGATTATTTGTTCTTCTATATTTATACCTAAGCTTCCACATAAGTCACCTAGTCTTATAAATATATCTGCTAGTTCTTCTTTAAAATTTTCCATATCACTCTTTCTAAGGCCTTCCACAGCCTCAGCTACTTCACAATTTATAAGCATAAGCCTAGTTGCAAGTGCATTATTTAAAAGCATTTTATATTCTTTAGAATCTTCACCAAAAGTTCTTTTAATTAGCTCTATATCCTCATAAAAGCCTTTATTTTTAGCATTTTTATGTGCCTCTTTACATAAAATATTTATATTTAAAGTATCTTTATCAGCCATAATATTGTCCTCCTTTTTCTGTTGGTTAAAATTAAAGGCAGCTAAAAGCTACCTTTAAAAATAAATTATATTAATTCTCCAACCAAAGAGAATGTTTGTGCTTTTATTATTTTAACTAAAACTAGCTGTCCTATTAGTTCTCTAGAACCTGAGAAATTTACAAGTTTACCATTTCTAGTTCTTCCTGTTAACTTAGTTTCATCATTTTTTGAAGGTCCTTCAACTAAAACTTCTAGAATTTTTCCTTCACAGTCCTTATTTTTCTTTGCAACTGACTTATTAACAGCTTCAACAAGTCTATTGAATCTGTCATGTTTAATATCATCTGGAATTTGATTTTCCATTTTATCTGCTGGAGTGTGATTTCTTCTTGAATAAATAAAAGTAAATGCTGAATCATATTCAACTTCATTGACTAGGTTTAAAGTATCTAAGAAATCTTCTTCACTCTCTCCTGGAAATCCTATAATTATATCTGTTGTTATAGACACATCAGGAATGTTTTCCTTTATCTTTTTAACCATATCTAAGTAATATGTCCTATCATAGTGTCTATTCATTTTCTTTAATATTTCATCTGAACCACTTTGAACTGGAAGATGAATTTGTTCACAAAGTTTATCACAGTCCTTTACAGCCATTATAACATCATCTGTTAAATCCTTAGGGTGAGATGTCATAAATCTTAGTCTTTCTAAACCTTCTATATTATTTAATCTTCTTAAAAGACCAGCAAAATTTATATCCTCTTCTAAACCCTTACCATAAGAGTTAACATTTTGTCCAAGTAAAGTTATCTCTTTATAACCTTCTTTGATTAAGTCTTTAATCTCTTTTTCTATATCTTCAGGCTTTCTACTTCTTTCTCTTCCCCTAACATATGGAACTATACAATATGTGCAAAAGTTATTGCATCCATACATTATAGTAACAAAAGCCTTTATAGAACTTTTTCTATCAATAGGAAGGCCTTCAACTATTCCCTCTTCTTTATTAGCTATTTCTTTAACCTGAACTCCATCTTGAATTACTCTATTTAAATATTCAGGGAATTTATATGAGTTATGGGTACCAAATATTATATCCACAAATGGGAAAGTTTTTAAGACTTTATCTGCCATACCCTCTTGTTGCATCATACAACCACATATAGCTATTATTAAATCTGGATTTTTCTCTTTCATATTTTTCATGATTCCAAGGTTTCCAAAAACCTTATTTTCAGCATTTTCTCTAACACAACATGTATTAAATATTATTATTGATGCCTCTTCCCTAACCTCAGTTTTCTCGTATCCTATTCTCTTTAGCATACCAGATAATTTTTCAGAATCTTCTTCATTCATTTGACAACCATAAGTTTGAATAAAGAAACGTTTTTCTTTTATTTCTTTCATTATAGCCTCCTAAATTTTAAGCTTATACATACGTATAAAATTAATTTATCATATTTATTCATTTTTTTCTATGGTTATTTTACATTAAGCTATCATTATATATTATGTAAATGTTTTTTGAGATTCTGTTTTCAATAAATTTCAAAAATAACTATTTCCATTAAATAAGTATCATCTTAAAAACATTATTTATGTGTAACATATTACTTATTTTTATAAGAAGTTAGATATTATTTTTCATTTAGGAAAAACTATTCTTAAGGGAAGGATGTGATTTACATGTATGATTTATTAGATGATTCAACAAGAAGAAGTGACAAAGAAAAAAATAATAAAACAAATAGATTTGATGAAAGAAACTATTATAAAAATAGTGTAACAGGAAGTGTTTTAAATACGAAAACCTCCTATGTATCTACTGATTATCTTATATAAGGTTAACCTATAAAAAAACCTCATATAAAAAAATAATTCTTAAAAACTTATATTAGTTTAATTAACACAATATAAGTTTTAAGAATTATTTAGTCTATAATATTTCATAGCTATTTATTTTTGATACTTCCTTAAAACCAAAGCTTTTATACATATTATAGGCTATCTTATTGCTTTCTTTAACTCTTATAGAAACCTCTGTTAACCCTTTTTCTTTAGCTAAGTTTAAAAACTTTGCTAAAAGTTTTTTACCATAACCTTTCCCTTGATATTTTTTTAATACTCCCAAGTTAGCTATTGTATAGTTACCATCTAGAATAAGTATTTGACCATATCCTATTTCTTTACCATTAATAGTTATAAATAAAGCCATATCATCTATAAAAAAACTCTTACTATACTCATAAGCTATATCACGAGGGGTTAGTGGTATTCTATCTGGATCATAAAAAACTTCATTTTGAATGTCACATCTTTTTTTATCATCTTTTCCCTTTATAAATTGTCTAAATGAGATGTTATTATCATTAACTTCAAAATTTTTTCCCTCTAATGATAATTTCATAATAATATTTGCATCACTTTTATAAAAACCGTGAGAGGTTAAATCATCCATAATATCGTCTTTACCCTCATAAACAAACTTTAATGTATTTATACTATTCTTTTTTATACTATTGTTTTTAAAAATAGTCTGTTCCTTTTCATTTAATCCATTTATAAAAAATACTTCATTTATATAACTTATATCCAAATCAAACCTATCTAATTGCCAAATCATTAAAAGCTTATTATGAATTTTAACCTTAGCATATTTATATCTAAAAAAATCAAAAGAAATTTCTCTCTTTACCTCAGGACACTTTCTTAAAAAAAAATACTCCCAAGGTAATACTTTACTTATTTCCATTATAATGTGCCTCCAAAATAAATATATATATTTACAAAGATATATTATTTTAGAATTTTAATTTATCTATGACTTCATCTAAAATCCATTGAGGAGTAGATGCACCTGCTGTTATTCCTATGTTTTTACCCTTAAATTTTAAAATTTCATTTGTAAGCTCTGAGGCATTTTCTATATGAAAAGAATTTTCACAGTTTGATTTACAAATTTCATAAAGTTTAGTTGTATTTGAACTATTTTTACCACCTACAACAATAACCGCATCACATTCTTTTGAAATTTTAAAGGCACTTTTTTGTCTTACATCAGTAGCTGAGCATATTGTATTAAAGGCT
>CAUWNL010000088.1:0-11713 GCA_963559995.1 uncultured Sarcina sp. | reverse complement strand
AAACATAATGTTGTCATTACTCCATTTGTATCAGCATCAACATAAACTATTATTTCTTCTCCTGCTGTTACATATTTGCCTAAAGATTCAAAGGATGCATAAGCTGACCCATTTATACTTCTTATATTTGTTTGTTCTTTATATTTACCTCTTTGTTCTGCTGTCACTATTTTTGTATTTTCTAAGACTTCTGGACTTTCTACTATTTCCTTAGCTAAATTAATATACTCTAAATAATCTTCCCTTAATGGATGATTATTTACCGCTTCTTGTAAAGCATTTATCTTTTCTAATGTGTTAAACTCTTTAGATACCTCATTCATTAGTCCGTTAGTAAATAAAGTATCCATTTTTTCAGAAGTTATATCTTGTTTATATAATCCAAATTCTGAAGCTAATGCCCAGTTTTCATATCCTTTTTTAAATACAAACTTAACCCTTTTAACTTCTGTAGGATTAAACTTTATTTCAATGGAATCTTCAGTTATAGCACTAGTACCACTTGTTATAAGTTCATAAGTACTTCCCTTTGATGTTTTAGATACATATATATCAAAAGCTTCTGCAAAACCCCTGTTTGTTCCATTTGCTCTAGTATAAACAACTCTATTTATAGTTTCTAATTGGCTTAAAGTTATTTCAACTTCATTAGTAAAACTGTCACTATTTGTTTTTCCTGAATGCCATGATGTTGTAAAATCTTCATCTATAGCTTTTTCTATATTACTTGAACCGTAATGACCACCATTTGCTGTTATTGATGTTATTTTATCTCTTGATATTTTAAATTCCTTATCATAAGATGAAAGTAAATCACTATTTTTATTTATAAATGTAGATACTTTTGCGTCGGAATATATATTTTTTTCACTATTTATAATTAACTTGGCATTTTCTATACCTTCTTTAAAATAATTATATAATGGATGATTTTTAGCCTCTTCTTCTAAAGAGTTTACCTTTTCTATAGTATTAAATTCTTCACTAACAACACTACATGTATCATCTTCAAATAAATTTTCTATTTTATCACTTAAAGTATCTTCTCTAAAAAACATAAATTCTGCGGCACTTGACCATGAATTATATGATTCATCAAACACAAATTTTAATCGTTTAAATCTTGTATTTTCAAACTTAAACTCAGAATAACCAGCTGTTCTATTTGCTGTACCTGTTCCAACTAATTCAAAATCATCACCATTTTCTGTTAAAGATGCATATACAGAAAATTTAGTAGCAAATCCCTTATAACTTGCATTTTGTCTTGAAGCATAAACTATTCTATTTATCTCCTCCACATCACTAAAAGTAACTGTAATCTCATTTGTATGAGAAGAACTATTTGGTTTTCCAGTTTCAAAATGAGTTTGTAAATCTCCATCAAAAGCTTTATCTAAACCACTTGATGAATACTGTCCTCCATTGTTTGAATAAGATTTTATTCCATTTACCCTAAACTCTTCTTCATAGGATTCATACTCCTCTAAGGAATTTAAAGTAAAACTATTAGTTTTTATGCTACTTTTTGTAGTTAATTGTTCTACTAACTCCTCAATTTCTTGTTTATCGATTTCTGATATTAGTTGTGCTCCATAAACAACACTACTAGGAGCTGCAAAACTTGCTAAAGTAGCAGCAATAGTTAAAGCTATCATCTTATTTCTTTTCATTAATATTGTCCCCCTAATTTGTAACGTATTCTTGCCATCACACTAAAGAACAATAAAAAAGGGTACCCTAAAAAAGAGTAACCTTACTTTACTATATAAACAAAAAGCCTTTAGTACTCTTTGGCAACTGGCTGGCATAGTTTTAAAACCTTAGCCCCTATAGCTTTGTGTCCCTAGATTTCCCTAGGTTTACCTATTAAATTATAATTTTGCATAGTTATACTTATTAAGTTAACAAATGTAACTTTGCTTCTTATTGATTATAATATACTAAATCTCTATAAATTTCTACTATTTTTTCAAAAATTTATCTTATTTTTTTATAAAAAATAAGATTTTTATTGCTTTTTATATATTTTTGTTTAATCGCATTATTATCCTTGCATCTCAATTTATTCGTATCTTTTAAATAAATCTGAATTATCAGGAATATTTTCAAGGCATTTAATCTTTCCATTTTTATCTGATATAGCTCTATCTTTTCCTGTTTGCGTATATACAACTTCATCTTTTCTCTTTCCGCAAACTGCCCATCTAGTTTCATACACACCTTCTTCCTCTATAAACTTCCATCCCTCATACATATGCTTAATATCTAAGTTATTTAAAAAAATCAAATCTAAGAACTTTTCCCACTCCTCTATTCCATTCTTTTCAACTCCATTTAATACAAAAGACATATCCCTTGTAAAAAGGTTATTTAATTCCTTTCTTGCAACTTTACTGGTTCTTGATTCATCAAATAGTTTAAAATATTTTTCTAAAACTTCCATTTTAATTCCTCCTATATTTATACTATAACCAATTTAATTCCTCTTAGTTATTTTAATATTTTATGTATTAAGCTTTAATAAAATTGAATAACTTAATTAAAATATACTAAATTAGTATATTTTATAAATTTATAACTATCTAAATTATAATATTTATATTTTTCTATACACAAAAAAAGCTGTAGTATGAACTACAGCTTTATAAAAATTAGAATTATCTTCTATTTTGTTCTTTTTTAGCTCTTCTGCATGGTGCGCATCTAGTTGGTTCGTTATCGAATCCTTTTTCTTTGTAGAATTCTTGTTCTCCTACTGTAAATACGAATTCACTTCCGCAATCTCTGCATGTTAATGTTTTATCTGTCATTTAAAATTCCTCCTAAAATTAAAGAATCCAAATTGATATTGATAATAATCCCTAATTCAAGAGAAACTATATACCTAAATGAAACTTTTTTTATTGTTAGCATCTCTGCTACTTACTTATAATAACATAGAATTTAATTTATAGCAACAACTATTTTAAAATAATTTAAATTAATTTATTTAAAACAGATTCCCCTATAGTGTTTTCTGGCATTTTTATTTCAAAATTATCAGCTATAGTAGCTCCAATTGCTGCAAAACTATTACTTGTATCTATTAATCCATGATTTTTCATAGAAGGTGAATATGCTAAAAATGGAACATACTCTCTTGTGTGGTCAGTTCCAGTATAAGTTGGGTCATTTCCATGGTCAGCAGTTACTATTAATAAATCATCTTCTTTTAACTTCTCTAAAACTTTTCCTAAATTAACATCAAACATTTCAAGTTCTTTTGCATAACCTTCTGGATTTCTTCTGTGTCCCCATAAAGCATCAAAATCAACTAAGTTTACAAAACATAATCCATTAAAATCTTTATCCATAATTTCTAAAGTTTGTTCCATTCCATGAACTGAGCTCTTTGACTTAAACCCTTCTGTTATTCCTTCTCCATCAAAGATATCTTTTATCTTTCCAACTGAAATAACATCAAAGTTATTATCTTTTAACTCATTTAAAACAGTTCTTCCATAAGGTTTTAAGGCATAATCATGTCTGTTACTTGTTCTTTTAAACTCACCTTTTTTATTTCCAAGGTAAGGTCTTGCAATTATTCTTCCAACTTTCCATTCATCTTTAAGTGTCATTTCTCTTGCAATTTCACAGCATCTATATAATTCATCTAAGCCAAATGTTTCTTCATGACCACATATTTGAAGCACTGAATCTGCTGATGTATAAACTATCATATCACCAGTTTTCATTTGGTGTTCACCAAGCTCATCTAATATTTCAGTTCCACTTGCACTTTTATTACCAACTATTTTATGACCAGTTTTTGCACTTAACTCATCTAATAGTTCTTGTGGAAAACCAGTTTCTGTAAATGTTTTAAAAGGCTTTGTTATATGAAGCCCCATCATTTCCCAGTGTCCTGTCATAGTGTCTTTTCCAACACTTGCTTCTTTCATTTTCATTTGGTAGCCTAAAGGATTTTCTACTTTTTCTACATGGTCTATTTTATGAAGATTTGAAATTCCCATTCTCTCCATATTAGGTATATTAAAAGTTTTAACTGACTTTGCTATATGTCCTAAAGTATCTACTTTAATATCTCCATATTCTTTTGAATCTGGCATTTCACCAATCCCTAAAGAATCAATTACAACTACAAAAACTCTTTTATATTTATTCATAAAATCACCTCTTCATTTTTATTACACTCTATTTTACTATGTGAAGAACTATGCTACAAGTGTTCATATTTTTAGTTTTATCTATATTTTATAATAGTATTAATTTTAGATAAAAATAAATGTATATTTTAATGGTTAATTATCATTTTCTTATGTTTAAAATAACATTATTAGAGAATCTCTAATATTTGAATTTATAGATTTTTTAGCGATTCATAGGTTTTATAGAAAATAATAAAAATTCTTTTAAGTTAAATTTATATCTAAATTTTCTAAGGTCAATAGTCAAAGTTAATAATTATTAAATAATCATCTAACTTACATATCTTATTTGTTAGCTAAATAAATAATAGAATCTAAATCTAATCTTCCTGTGGACATTGTTTTTACATCACTAAATTCACCTTTTATCATATTACTAAGAACACTTCCTGTGCCACATTCTATAAAGGTTCTAACGCCTCTTTCATAGATATTTACAAAGCCATCATAGAATTTTACTGCGTTAGAAATTCCTAAAAAAAGGTCTTCTCTTATACTCTCTCCGCTCCACAACGCTCTTGCTCTACAGTTTCCAACAAAGGGGATTTTAGGCTTTTTAAAATCTATTTTTTCCATTTCTTCTCTCAATCTATCTGAAATAGATATTAATAGCTCACAATGAGATGGTACACTTACATTTAAAATTCTAGTTTTATTTACCCCTATATTTCTTGCTAAAGCAAACAATTTTTCTATTGATGATAGTTTTCCTGCCACTGTAATTTGGTTTTTTGTATTTATTGTAGCTATATAAACCTCTTCACCATCTTTTCTTAATTCTTCAGTTAAAGAATTTAAAATATTTTTATTAAGTCCTATAATAGCACCCATGCCATAACCCTTTGGGAAGCCTTCACCCATTAACTTACCTCTTAAATCAACTAATTTTAATCCCTCTTTAAAACTTAAACTTTCTGAAACTACAGAAGCTGCAAAACCACCTATTGAATGTCCTATTACAATATCATACTTTATCCCGCTTTCCTTTAAATATCTTGCCATAGCAACTCCATAAATAAATAATGAAAGCTGAACAGACCTAGTAGATTTTAATGCTTCTTCTGTATCTAAACTAAACATATCTATTCCTAAAACTTCATTAGCTTCTTTAATAGTTTCTAAAATTATTTTCTCCTTAGGCATATCCTTTAACATATTAACTTTTTGAGAGCCTTGACCTGGAAATAATAATGCTAATTTCATAAATTGCTCCTTTCTATTTTTCTTATGCAAAAATGGTTATATCAATATACTTTATTATTTTGATATAACCATTTATAGTTCTATTTAATATTTTATTGCATTTAAGATAATTTTTGATTTTTAAAATTAAACTAATTCTTAAACATATTAAAAATTAATATTGTACAAGAGTATAGTATTATTTTTAAGCTTCATTCCACTCTTTTTCTAATCTTTTATAAACTTCAATAGCATACTCTCTGCCTGTTTTAGCATTTTCTGATGTAAGTCTACTATCTATTCCGTCTTGATTTTTACGAGTGTCTATAATAGCCTCTTTTATTATTTCTTTTATTTTATTTATTTCTTCATTCTTTGGATTTTCTGCATTAATTCCATCTACTAATTTATATAGTGCACCTAACTTGCTATATGATTTTACATCATAAGCTATAGCAGGAATTTTCTTTGCAGCTTCATCAAGTTCTTCAACAGTTCTCTTAGTTATTCTAGCTGCTGATTGTTTAGACATTGCATGAACTAATACACCTTCATCATCTAAGGCAATAAGTCTATTTGCTTGATATCCATGAGATAAAAATGCTCCTGATATTGCCATTCCAGGTATAAATCCTATAACTGGATGACCATTTTCTCTAGCTGTTGCATAAGCATCAACAGAGGCTGCACAAGCTTGAGATATTCCAAGTAATTCTTCCTTGTATCCATAAGCTTGACTTGGCACATCTATAACTGCAACTATAGGACGTTTAACTGCCTTTTCCTTATCCTCTTCAATAGCTTCAAAAATATATTTTGCAACCATCCATCCTTCTTCAAGACCAACTTCACCTTTTCTTGCACGATAGAATTTTGCATCTTTGTCTGGAACTATTGATATGTAACGTACTGTTTCGTCACCTAGCTTAATATCATCACATAAAACAGATTTAATTCTTGTAGTTTTAGGGTTTTCTATTCCTGTTAAAGCTTCAAACCAAACTCTACCTCTGCTTTTTTCTGCATCTTCACTTACAACATTTTTTACAATATCAAATTTAACATCTTTAGGATTTGTCTTATCTTCTCCCCAAAGGCTTCTAAGTTCCATATAACTTAATGGTTTTTTTGGTTCAATATTATTAAGTCTTGAAAGATAAAGGTTAAATTGTCTACTTCTTGGTAGTCTATTACTTGTATCCTTTATTGCTGTGTTTATTGCTTTTTTAACTTCACAAATATCATCTTCAACTAAAACATCTCCAAGACCTATGGCAACTCTTTGAACTCCACCTACTGTGTTCCAAATAAGTCTCTTATCACTAGCGTCAAACTCTAAAACTCCAGCTTCTTGTTCTATAACTTCTGGTCCATTTAATGTAAGTCTTCCTTGTGGAGTCATTATAAGTGTGCTAAATAAACCAGCTGTCATAGACATTCCACCAAAACATCCAACTTTTCCTGGAATTACTCCAGTAACAGGAACATATTTTCTTACTTTTAAAACTGCTGATTGAATTGCTGCAATTTCTAAAAGTCCATAATTAGCTTCTTGAAGTCTTACTCCACCTGTATCAAATAATACTACTGGGTATGTTTTTATTCCCTTTTCATTATCTTTTGCTGCAAGTTCTAAGGCTTTTGCAAATTTAGCTCCTGCAATCTCTCCAATACCACCACCTTGGAAAGCACCTTCCATTGATATTACAACAACATTTTTTCCATCTATTTTTCCCTTAGCTATTATCATACCATCATCTGATTGAGGCGTTATATCTTGCATTTCTAAGTAAGGTGATTCTAATTTTTCAAAAGGTCCTACAAGTTCTCTAAATGTTCCATCATCTAAAATTGCTCTAGCTCTTTCTCTTCCCTTTAATTCTCTAAAACTATTTTTCATAGCCACTCACCTCCAATGCTTGTAATAATCTTAGTTTAATCATCCCTGGAGTTGCTCCAAAATCATTAATCTCTATATTTGCACATACATTATTTTCTTCAAAAAATCTATTTAAAATATTTTCCCACACAGTTTTATAACCATCAAATCTTGTTCTTACTAACACTTTAGATTCATCATTATTTCCTTGTTCCATTAAAACCTCTAAATCTCCAGAGCCTACAACTCCAACATGAGCACGCTTTGGTAAAGATTTTTTAGCATTATACTTAAAATTATACTTTTCCATATGCTTATCCTCCAAAAAAACTATTTTCCCATTATCTTTAACACTTAAGTAATGTGTTATATTTTTTAATTAAAAACTTTTAATAAATTTTAGTGTGTTTTAAACTTATCTGGTGGCATATATAATCCCTTTGACCACTCAACAAGCTCATCTATATTTTTAGCAGCTAAAAGACTTCTAGTTGCATCCGTAACTTTAATTCCTAAATCTTCTGGATATGCTACAAGGCCTCTTTCTCTAAGGTCTTTTATTTCATCTTGAGTAATTTCCATTCCAACTGGTGTAACACCTGCTACTGCTGCTAGTGCTTTTCTACGCTCTTCCATATCCTTAGCTAAGTAAAGATAAGCAACTCCCTCTTCTGTAACAACATGAGTTACATCATCTCCATAAATCATAACTGGAGCTGCTGGAAGTTTAGCATCCTGTCCAACCTTTATAGCATCTAGCTTTTCTACAAATACTGGATCATTTCCTTGCTTAAATGTTTCAACTATTTGAATTACTATCTTTTTACCTCTTATAAGGTCACTTTCACCAGTTGAAAGGCTTAGCCATGCAGGTGTTGCGTGTCTTCTACCCTGGGCATCACTTCCCATATTAGGAGCTCCACCAAATCCTGAAAGTCTACCTACTGTAACTGTTGATGAGTTTCCGTACCTATCCATTTGAAGAGTTGAACCTGAAAAGGCATCAATTGCATAATGACCTGCTACTTGGCAGTAAGCTCTGTTTGAACGTAAAGTTCCATCTGGTCCTATGAAAAATACATCAGGTCTCTCTGCTACATACTTTTCCATTCCAAGCTCTCCACCAAAGCAGTGAACACTTTCAACCCAGCCACTTTCAACTGCTGGTATTAAAGTTGGGTGAGGATTAAGAGTCCAGTTTTTGCATATCTTACCCTTAAGACCTAAGCTTTCACCGTAAGTTGGAAGTATTAATTCTATAGCTGCTGTATTAAATCCAATTCCATGATTTAATGATGTTATTTGGTGTTTTTCATAAACTCCACGGATTGTAAGCATAGCCATAAGTATATGCATTTCATTTATTTCTTCTGGATTTCTTGTAAATAAAGGCTCTATATCATAAGCTTCATCTGATTTTACAACAAAATCTACCCAAGACCCTGGAATATCAACCCTTGGAAGTTCATCTACTATTTCATTAACTTGTGCAATTACTATTCCATCATGAAATGCTGACGCTTCCACAATTGTTGGAGTTTCCTCAGTATTTGGTCCTGTATAAAGATTACCATTTTTATCAGCCTTTTCAGCTGCAACTAAAGCTATATCTGGAATTAAATCTAAGAATAATCTTCCATATAACTCTAAATAAGTATGTATTGAACCAACTTCTAAAATTCCATCCTCAATCATTTGAGATATTCTAAGACTTTGAGGACCTGAAAATGAAAAGTCTAATTTTTTTGCAATGCCTTTTTCAAAGATATCAAGGTGTTCAGGTCTTGATACACTAGACATTATCATATGAAGATTATTAACCTTTTCTGAATCAACATTTGCAAGAGCTTCTGATAAAAATGAGGCTTGCTTTTGGTTATCTCCTTCTAAAGCTACTGAATCTTTGCTAGATATTAAAATTTCAAGGGCCTCCACTATTTTATTAGTTGGAATTATCTTTCCATCTACTATATCTTTTACATTTGAAATCTTTAGTTGTTTCTTGTCTTTTCTTTTTGTCCAACAATGTTCTGTTTTATTATTTGAAATTTCCATTTTCACTTTCTCCTTTCAGTTTCTATCATTTATAACTAAATATTTATATATACCATACTTTAGTAGAAATCTAACTTTAAGATAGAATAGATGATTTTAATAAATAACTCATATTTCTCTATCCTTCAACTCTACTTTTTTCTATTTCCTTTACATGTATCATATAATCTTTACTAATTAAAGTCTAATACATATTTATTTATATAATTAATGCATTTTAGTTTATATAAAATTTATTTAATTTATTATTTTAACAATATATTTCATTTAGTACTTACTATTTTAGTTTACAACAATAAATATTTTTATTATTTAAATTACATTTAATTGCATTGTATATCAGCTTTTTTTCCAGTAACTAATGCTTTTAATCCTTGCCATATAGAAACCCTAGCTACATGAAGAACAAATGATGATAGATATGTAAGGGTTGCTGTCATTGCATATACTAAAATAAGCTTTACAATATAGGGAATATTATCTATTCTAGAACCAAATACTATATATACTGAAAAATATAAATATACAATATAACTTAAATATGTCCTAAAAGCATAGGTATTTAACCATTTTAACTTTGTTAACGTTTTAGGCATATATTTTATAATACCTCTAGCTAATGCATAAAGAATTATTATCATTAATACATTGTAGGCAAACATTATAGGTGTTAAATATGAAATATTATCAAAACTAATAGGATTTTTAGAAAATTGCATTGATATACTTATAGCATAAACAAGAACTATACATGGAATTGCTAAATATTTTACCTTATCAATAAATTTATTCCACTTATCTTCATAAGTTGCTGCAACTATACCAAGTACTCCATATATGCTATACATAATAAATGTACGGTCCATATAACTTAAATACACATTAGTTGTTTTAAAGGCAAATGTGTCATATATATATAAGAATATGAAATAAGCTATAAAAGCTATAATTAATAGTACTGGAACTAACTTTTTATTTTTTTGAATTTTTTGAGAAATTAAGATTATAGGTATTACTAAAAGTTCAAATTGAAACATCATAACTGTATACCATAAATTTGGTGCAGCCGTACCAAATATCATAGCCTGTAAAATATCCCAGATGTTTTTATAATTTGATGTTTGTAAAAGAAACATATATATATACATATAGACTAAAGTCCATAAAATATAAGGAATTATTATATTTTTTATTTTAGTTTTCATATGTGGTCCATATTTTATGTTTCTAAGCTTTGCCAAATCAAAAACGTTAGCAAATATAAAGGTTGCAGCTGTATATTTTACTATGGTTTCAAACATTATTCCATGGGTAAAATCAGCACCTGTTGTTCCTTTGCTTAATAATACTATAAGGGCTTGCCACATACATCCAAGAACTGCACATACCCTTAGTATGTCTACAGTTGATGCCTTTGGTTTTTCCCTTTTACTTTCCTGGACATTTATTAAGTTAACTGTCTCCATAAAATCACCTCTACTTTTAAATTCTTTTAATTTTAAGATGTCCTTAAATAATTATTCATAAAAGACTATTTAAAATTAAGTCTTAATTTGATATAACTATAGAACTATATATGTTAAATAAATATTGCTTTTACAATATAATCTAAAATCAATATTATCTTATATATGTAGTGTTTTAGTTTATTTATTTTCTTCCCACGGATTCTTTATTAAACTATATCCTTCATTCGTTCTTAAAAGAATTGGATTGTCCCCTCTTGCATATTCAACTAAAGATATTATGCCCTTTGGCACTTCAAGCTGAATATCAATTTTACAAGGCACCTTTTGAAGCCTATCATTAATTTTCTTAGCACTTTCAACAGCTAAAAAGTTTGGTGTTTTAATTAAAATATCTAAATCACTATTTTCGTTAATTGTTATGGCATTACTTACAAGTTCAAAAGCTGTGCTTCCTGTTGGTCCCCATTCTAAATCTGTATCTTTTAAAACACTATCTACTATTTGAAGTGCATTAAAAATTTTACTCTTTTTTATATGATTATTATTAAGCCATAATTTTTTTTGTGCTATTTTTTCTGGAGATATAACTTCTAAAATGTTTTCTTTTTTTAAATATGTACCATACCTTTTATCTCTAGAGTCCCCTCTTATACCTATTGGTATCTCTCCATTTATAAACTCCCCACGCCTTACAACAACAAAAGGTGCTTTCTTTAAAGCTTCATCTATCCACTGACAATCCTTTATATTTTCTATGACTTTAGGTATATTCTTTATCTTTATAATGTCATGAGGCTTTAATCCTATGCTCTTTTCATAACAATTTTTTATAAAATCATTCATATTTATACACTCCTAGACTAAATTTTTAGTTAATAATTTGAATTTCACTGTAATCATTAAAATTATTAATAACT
>CAUWNL010000087.1:0-11747 GCA_963559995.1 uncultured Sarcina sp. | reverse complement strand
AAGCAGCTAGTTTTTCTGATGTACTTCTAGATATAATACCAACTAATCCAATTAGTTCACTAGCTAATGGAAATATGCTTCAGATCATAGTTTTTGCACTTTTGGTAGGAATAATTCTTGCTAAACTAAAAGAAAAGGGCAGTGTAGTAGCAAAATTTTTTACTCAATTTAATGAAATAATGATGGAAATGACTATGATTGTAATGAAGATTGCTCCTATTGGAGTTTTCTGTTTAATAGCAACTACATTTTCTAGTATAGGTTGGAATGCTTTCACTCCAATGCTTAAATATATTTTTGCTGTACTTTTAGCCCTTATTATTCAATGTTTAGGAACATATATGCTAATGCTTAAGGGGTTTACAGGCCTTAGTCCTAAAAAATTTCTAAGTAAATTTTCAAATGTAATGAGTTTCGCATTTTCTACTGCTTCATCTAATGCTACAATACCTCTCTCTATTGAAACCCTAGATGATAAAATTGGTGTATCTGAAAAAATATCCTCCTTTACAATTCCACTTGGAGCTACAATAAATATGGATGGAACTGCTATAATGCAAGGCGTGGCTGTTGTATTTGTTGCTCAATCCTTTGGTATTAACCTTAATATTAATGATTATATTACAGTTATCTTAACTGCTACTTTAGCTTCCATTGGAACTGCCGGAGTTCCAGGTGTTGGCCTTATAACACTATCAATGGTATTTAATTCAGTTGGACTTCCAGTAGAAGGTATTGGGCTTATTATGGGCATTGACAGAATATTAGATATGACTAGAACTGCTGTAAATATTACTGGTGATGCTGTTTGTACTACAATTGTTGCAAAGCAAGAAAATGAGTTGAATTTAGAAATTTTTAACTTAAATCATAACTTTGAAAAAGTATTATAACTATATTTATAACAAAAACCTTATTAGATTTAAATCTAATAAGGTTTCTTAATTTTAATGAAAAGTTCTTGGAGTAAACTCATCACCCTTTGCCTTTGGTTCTCCAAATACAGCCTTTGTACTTTCTGTTAATGGATCATGATTTATATGTTTTTTTCCCTTCATCTCTAACACCTCCATATAAATATCATGTCCTAAAAGTGTTTTTAAAACCTATGAACTTTAATGATTTTAATCTATAAAATTTCTTTCTTGTCATCATTTTCATTCACATCTTTGTAATCTACATCTACAATTGGACCATTAAACACATCTTCCTCTTTCTTTGTTGCCTTTTGGTTATAATAGTTTTTAGGCTCATATAAATCATTCTGACTTTTACTTTTATTTTTATTAAACATTGGTTTAATATATTTAATATATATAAATAAACAAATTCCCACTATTATAGCATAAGGTAATATAAACCAAACAAATTTAAATATTAAAATTAATATTAAAATAGAAATAATTAAACTTATAATTCTTCCCATGTATCATCATCCTTTAGTATATAAAATATTTTAGTTTTATAATTTATAAACTTTTTATACTATATTTGTAATTAAAATTTATAAAATTATATAGTTTCATTTATATCATTATATCAATAAAAACAAAAAAGAAAAAGTATAAGTAATAATTATTATGTAAAATGCACATTAATAATATAGTTAGATAACTTTAACTAAAATAATTTTAAGGAGGATATGGCAAAACTAAAGATGGAAATTTCATATTTGCCTAAAATTTTATGAGAAGATTTTTATCATTTTCTATGTCTATAATAATCTTAATTCTAACACTATCTGTTACTTGTTTTGGTAAAAATATTGATACTAACTTAGATGCTAATACTGAAAGCAAAAAGGTCGTGTATTTAACCTTTGATGATGGTCCTGGTGGTAGAGTAACTTCTGAGGTTTTAGATGTTCTAAAAAAAGAAGATGTTAAGGCAACATTTTTTGTAGTTGGAGAACTTGTTGAAGCAAATCCTGATATAATAAAGAGAATGTATAAAGAAGGACATAGTATAGGCCTTCACACTTATAGCCATAAAAAAAGTATTTATAATAATGAAGAAAATTTTTTATCAGAAAATTTAAAGACTAAACAGCTTATTTATGATTTAACAGGTTATGAAGCTACTATACTTAGATTTCCTTTTGGTTGTAATAACAGTTATTACAAATTAACAGATAGCATGTTAAATAAGCTTCATGAAAATAATATTAATATTTATGATTGGAATGTAGATTCTACAGATGGAATGAATCCTAAACTAGAACCCTACAAAATAGCTTCTAAAGCAAAAAGTGATAAGGAAATGGCCATGGTTTTAATGCATACAGGTTATGCTAATAAAAATAGTGCTACGGCCCTTCCTTTAGTTATAGAGTATTATAAAGAACATGGATACGAGTTTAAAACTATAACTCAAGACACCCCTGAACTATATAAAGTAAAATCTAAATAATCTACATAGTCCCTAAAGAAATTATAGATTTTACTAAAGTTTTTGAAAGAGATAGAATTAGGGTATCCTTATCTCTTTCAAATTCTAAGATATCACAATCTATTCTTATAATAATTGAAGGCATATTAGTATTTGTTATTATATAAACATCTGAATATCTAACACCTAGATCTAAAAATCCTAAATTTTTAAAAGAATCTACTATATTTTTCGCTATTTTTTCTTCCTTAAAACCTTCTTCACCTATAAAACACTTAATACCTCTATGTGTCTTATTATTAAATTCTAAAGATAAATGAAGATTAGATAAAGAATTGTTAGCTTTTTTTACTTTAAAAAACATACAATCACCAAATGATAAAAATCTTTCATCCCATGGTGTGCAATCGTCTACTATAAATCCAAAATCATTAAATTCTTTAATTATGTTAAAACTAATCCTTTTCAAAAATTCCGTTTCTAAATTTAGCATATATTCTACGATATTCTTAGACGCTATTCCAATATCTATACTTACTATAGAACTTTCCTTTAAGTACATAATTTTTCCTCCTGTGTCTAGTGCAAAATTTGATTACTAAAATACATAAAATTTTGCTTTATGTTATAATATGTACTTTTTTATCTATTTGTTAAAAAATTTCTCGCAAGTTCTATGTTCTTATATCTTATTTTCATCATATATTAAAGTCACATGACATGTAATTAACCTTTGCTATTTTCATTATCTAAAAATTAAAAGGATTAAGTCATATGACTTAATCCTTTTAATCTTTATTCTTCTTTATCTTCCACTACTTCATGAGAAGTAACTTCATCTTCAGTGTTTACTGCAGATGTACTTTTATTATTTTTATTCATTTTGTCATATACAAGTGCTGCAACAAGCGCCGCACCTGCAACCCCTAAAAGTAGTTTTCTCTTTAAATGCTTTTTCTTCATAATACCTCACGCCTCTCATGTTTATTTTATATTTATTATAACTTTTATTTTATAAAAAAACTATATATTATATGTATCTTCAATCCATTTTATTTTATTTATTTCTTCCTTTACTTTATTTAAGCTCATTTGTGGGTGTATTGTAGATTCATCTGCTATAGTTATAATAGACATTGCCATTGAAAATTTTACTATATCTACTTCACTTAAATTATTCATGTAACCATATCCAATACCTGCTACAAATGAATCTCCTGCTCCTGTAACATTCTTTACTGTCACATCTAAGGCCTTAATTTTTCCACACTCTTTACCATTATTATAAAATATACCTTCTGAATCTAAACTTATATATACCTTTTTTATACCTAAACTTAAAAAATAGTTACTAGCTCTTAATAAATCTTCAGTATCTTTTATAGGAAATCCAGCTAAAATTTCAGCTTCATGTCTATTAGGTTTTATGGTGTGAAAATTCTTAATCATATCCTTTACCCAAGTAGCCTTTTCAGCTGATACTGGATCTAATATAAAATTTGTTTCTTTTGAAAAATTTTCTAATATATAAGAAAGTATTTTTGGATTATCCGAATCCACCACAACATATTTAGCATTTTTTATTAATTCTTTTTTACTATCTATAAACTCCTCTGTCATAGCATTTAAACTTTTCATATCAGCAATAGCAGATACCATCTCTCCATTTTCATCTAATATTGCAAGATAAGTTGGAGTTGAAGCTCCTTTAATTATCATAGATTCTTCCATATTATATCCAATCTCTCTTGAATGTTCTAATATGCTTCTTCCACCTTCATCATCTCCTAAAACAGATAAAAATCTTGTGTTTACTCCAATTCTCGCACTATTTTCAGCAATATTTCTGCAAACCCCCCCAAAGGACATTTTTATTTTTCCTGGTGTTGAATTATAGGGTCTATAACTAGATGTGCTAAATCCAAATATATCCATTATAGAGACTCCTAGAACTAATAAATAATCGTTTTTCATTATAATATATCCCCCTAAGCTGTTAAACTCCTACAAATTGATTATTTTCTTCATTATAAACATAATTTATAGATTTTAATCTATCTATAAGACAATTTTTTTCTATACTTAAATCTTCGCAAAGGTCGTCTAAATTTCCATAATAATCTCTTAATTTTAAATTTACTATGCTAAGAAGCATAAAGACATCCATAGTTTTAAAATTTTCTAAATCCATTTTTTAATTCTCCTTAATATTTTGCTAAAATAATTATACAAAAAATTTATTGAAGGTACAAACTATTAACAAAATTTTATTATTTGTTAAGTTATATTTTAATTTTATATAATAAAAAAATACCCTACTTTAAAAGTAAAATTTATTTATTACTTCTAGTAGGGACTAAATTACTTTATTCATAAACTTAAGATTTACTTTTTAGTTTCAGGAACTTCCTTTTCCTTATTCTTCTTTGGAGTTTCAAATCTTTTTGAATTCCATGATGATTGTTGGTCTTTTTTTGCCATAATTCCATCCTCTCTTTCTTACAACAAGTCCATACCTTAATAAATATTGATTAGCTACAAATAAAAGAATAATTTTAAACACTTATAAAATCAATGCATATTTTTAATATGGCTAATAAAAAAGCTAAAGCAAATAAAATTTACTTTAATAATATTTTGTGAAAGAGATTAATTTTTTATTCTATTTAATTAATTTGTTTCTTTGATTTTACTAATTAAATCTTTTTTTATAAGTTCTGACTTTGAAAAGCCACCTCTAAAATATCTTATTTGCTTATAATCTATTCCATTCATAGAAAAATCCAAAACATCTATTCTATCACCTTTATATACAACAGGTTCTTTTTTCCCTTTTAAATAAATCAAAACTTCCATAAAAATCCTCCAAAATTTAAAATTCCGTAACATTTGTACTTGTTTATATACTATGCAATATTATATCATTAAAACAGAAATAATAAAAAGCATGTATTATATTAAAAAATTTTTAAATTTAAACATTAAGAATTAATATTATCTAAATAAAAACTTTATTTTATTTAGATTGTTAATTTTAAAATAAAATTGAAATATTTCACGATACATATAATCTATAAGAAAGTGAGGTTGTCACTCTATAATAAAGTGACAGAAAGAAACTATGGCTAATTTACAAAAAATAAAAAACGGAAAAAGAACATTTGCTATAACTCCTGATATTCCTGGAGGATTTATAACTCCTGAAAATTTAATTAAAATCGGAGAAGTTACAAAAAGGTATAATGGAGCTCTTAAAATAAATTCAGGACAAAGAATACTAATAACTAATTTAAATATGGAAGATATACCAAAGATTTGGGAAGAACTTGGAATGAAACCTGCTGTAATAAATCAAAACTCTGTAAAAAACGTTGAAATGTGCCCTGCTGGCTTTTGTAAAAGATCTAAATTTAACACAATAGGTACAGGTATGAAACTACATAACAAATATCAAAGAATGGATATGCCATGTAGAACTAAAATAGGTGTTGCAGGGTGTAGAAATGCATGTGGAAGCATTTATAGTAAAGACATTGGGCTAATTGCAGATAAAACTGGATTTTTAGTTGTAGTTGGGGGCTCCTCTGGATATAATCCAAGAATTGCAGATATAATAGCTCAGGATTTAACAGAAAAAGATGCTCTTGCCCTTGTTGATAAAATTGTAGAGTTTTATAAATCAAATGCTGAAGCTGGTGAAAAGCTTGGATTTTTTATTGATAGAACAGGTCTTGAAGAATTTAAAAAAAATGTGTTATAAAAGTATAAGCTGTATCAAACTAAGATACAGCTTATATTTTTATTCATTTTTTAAATCTTTAACTTCTTTTAAAGTAAGTCCAGTTTTCTTTGCTATTGTCTCATCATCTAAAATATCAAAAAGATTTCTTGCAATATTTTTCTTTTCAGCTATTATAGCTTCTTTGTTTAATCCTTCTTGTTTTAGCTTTCCTACAGACTCTAAAAGAGATTCTTCTTTATAAAAATCTAAGTAAGAATAATGTTTTCCATCAATATCAAAACCTGTTATTGAATCTATTGCCACATTTTCTGCTGCTCTAAATATTGATTTATCAACATCTTTAAAGTTTTCTTTGAAATTTTCTATAAGATCTTTTATTTCAAAACGCTTATTTCCAATCTTTTTAGCAGCTACCATACAAGCACAGTTAAGTGGCCATATACCAGAGTTTTGAATCCATCTTTTTATATATCTTTCTTCTACATAATAAAGAGGCCTTATAAGCTCCATATCCTTAAAGTTACTTGATTTAAGCTTTGGAAGCATTGTTTTAAAGTTTCCTGCATATAAAATATTTAGCATTGTAGTTTCTATAACATCATTAAAATGATGCCCTAGTGCTAATTTGTTACATCCAAGTTCCCTAGCCTTTGCATATAAAGAACCTCTTCTCATTCTAGCACACATATAGCATGGATAATCTTTAGCTATTTTATCTACAACTTCAAATATTCCAGATTCATAAAGATGTATTGGAATATTTAAATAATTACAATTATCTATTAAAAGTTCTTTTATATGAGGATGGTACCCAGGGTCCATAGCTATAAACTCTAAATCAAAGTTTACTTGACCATGTTTTTTAAGTTCTTGAAAAAGCTTTGCCATAATTAAAGAATCTTTTCCTCCTGAAATTGCAACTCCTATTTTATCTCCCTCTTCAACTAGATTATAATCCTTAACAGCCTTTACAAACTTAGACCAAACCTTTTTTCTATAAGTTTTAACTAAACTTCTTTCTATATCTGATAATGGCTTTCTTTCATTAAATGGTACTAAAATTTCGCACCCTTCTCCTGCTATGCCACTCATTTATTATCACCTACCTTGTAAATTTACTTGTTTATTATATCAAGTTTATTTAAATTTGTCTTTACTTTTAATCCTTAGCATACTATAATAGACACATGTATTCCACTTAAATACATATGTTGAAATTAATTTTTTGTTAAATATTCGTAGTATTTATGCAAATATATTAAATTCTTTTAAATTTTATGATATAATTTTGTTCTATTAAGTAAACTAAAAAATATTAACCTATGATTTTAAGGAGGACATATTTATGAAAGCAATAATAACTGTAATAGGAAAAGATAGAGTTGGTATAATACACGATGTTTCTAAAATATTATTTGAAAAAAATATTAATATATTAGATATTTCCCAAACTATATTAAATGGATGTTTTACAATGATGATGATTGTTGAATTTGCTGATAAAAATTCAGACTTATCTATTGTTAAAGAAAGTCTTGATAAATTAGCCAAAGAAACAGCTTTAGATATTAGAATACAACACGAAGATATTTTTAATGCAATGCATAGATTATAATTTTAAGGAGAAAAAGTATGATAACACAAAATGAAGCTCTAGAAACCATTAGCATGATAAAAGATCAAAATCTAGATGTTAGAACTATAACTTTAGGTTTATCCCTTTTAGACTGTGCAAGTTCAGATATAAAAACTTTAAGCAACAATATATATGATAAAATAACTAAAACTGCTGAAAATTTAGTTAAAACAGGAGAAGACATAGAAAAAACCTATGGTATTCCTATAATAAACAAAAGAATATCAGTAACTCCTATATCTTTAGTGGCAGCATCTACTAATGCATCTTCTTATGTTGAAATTGCAAAGGCTTTAGATAAAGCTGCAAAGACAGTTGGCGTAGATTTTATTGGAGGATTCTCAGCTCTTGTACATAAAGGTTTTACAAAGAGTGATTTAACTTTAATAAAATCCCTTCCAGAAGCTCTAGCTACTACTGACATAGTTTGTTCTTCTGTAAATATTGGTTCAACTAGATATGGTATAAACATGGACGCAGTAAAGATCCTTGGAGAAACTATAAAAAACACTGCATCTATAACTCCTGAAGGATTTGGTTGTGCTAAACTTGTTGTATTTTGTAATGCTGTTGAAGATAATCCATTTATGGCTGGAGCATTCCATGGTGTTGGAGAAGCTGAAAAAGTTATAAATGTAGGTGTAAGTGGCCCTGGTGTTGTAAAAAGAGCCTTAGAAGCAGTAAAGGGACAAAGTTTTGAAGAAGTTGCAGAAACTATAAAGAAAACTTCATTTAAAGTTACAAGAATGGGGCAATTAGTTGCTAAAGAAGCTTCTAAAAGACTTGATATACCTTTTGGTATAGTTGATTTATCCCTTGCACCAACTCCTGCTGTTGGAGATTCTGTTGGTAGAGTTTTAGAAGAAATTGGACTTTCTCACTGCGGAACTCACGGAACAACAGCTGCCCTTGCTCTTTTAAATGATGCAGTTAAAAAGGGTGGACTTATGGCTTCATCTTATGTTGGTGGATTAAGTGGTGCATTTATTCCTGTATCTGAAGATGAATGTATGATACAGCAAGCAAAGAGTGGTTTCTTAACTTTAGAAAAGCTAGAAGCTATGACTTGCGTATGTTCTGTTGGACTTGATATGATTGCAATCCCTGGAAAAACTACTGCTTCAACTATCTCTGGAATAATAGCTGATGAAGCTGCAATTGGTATGATAAATAATAAAACAACTGCAGTTAGAATAATCCCTGTTCCAGGAAAAGATGTTGGAGATATGGTTGAATTTGGTGGACTTTTAGGAAGTGCTCCTATTATGAGAACATCTCCTGGAGATTGTATAGACTTTGTAAATAGAGGCGGAAGAATACCAGCTCCTCTTCACTCATTAAAGAACTAATTTATTATTATAAATATAAAAACACACTTTTAAATTTTAAAAGTGTGTTTTTATTCTAATTAATTATTAGCTTCTTTTAAGATTAATACTTCTCTAAAACAAACTTAATTTTATTTTTAAAATATATTAACTTTTAAAACTCGACCTTTACATTTTCTCTTTCAGCTTTATCTGCCTCGAAGAATTCCTTCTTTCTCTTTCCAAATATATTTGCTATTAAAACATTTGGAAATGTTATTATTTTTGTATTATATTCCCTAACGCAACCATTATAATACCTTCTAGCATTAGATAATTCCCCCTCCATATTTGTTAATTCTCCTTGAAGGCTCATAAAATTATCATTTGCTTTTAAATTTGGATAGTTTTCAGCTAAAGCAAATATTGATGGCAATGCCTTTGAAATTATACTGTTTGCATTTGCAATTTCTCCTATATCTTTGCTATTTATAGCTAAATTTCTAGCTTCAATAACCTTTGTAAGTGTTTCGCTTTCATGTTTTGCATACCCCTTTACAGTAGAAACTAAATTAGGGATTAAATCATATCTCTTTTTTAAGTATACATCTATTGTTGAAAATCCCTCATCTACTTTTATTTCAGATTTTGCTATAGAGTTATAAATTGAAATTCCATACCCTATTATAATAACAACTATTGCTATAACTATAATTGTTGCAGCCATAACTTTTTCCCCCTACTAATGATTTTTTATAAAATTATTATAGATTTTCTCTTATATAATTTATAAGTTTTAGCTATATTAAAAAATTACTGTAGCTCTACCAAGAGCCACCGCCACCTCCTCCAACACTTCCTCCACCTACACTTCCTCCGCCACCGCTAGAGAAATCATGTGATCTTTCCTTTTGTTGCTCTCTTACATAATCTTTATATTCATTTGATATTTTATTTATATAATGCTTTGAAAAATCATTATATATAAATATCTCTCCTGGATAGTTTCCATAATACCAAGATGGATTTTCATACCTTAAGTCCTTAAATTTATCTTGAAAAGCCTTTGTAATTTTTAAACATATAGCATAAGGCAATATATCATAATAATAGTTTGGATTTTCTTTAATTAGCATTTCAAGTTCCTGTATTTTAGCTGTTTTTATAAATTCCTTATACCCTTCTGTTTCTCCATAGATTTTTGCTCCTTCTACTGTATGAATATAAATACAAGGTATTTCCTCTGATACAACAAATGAAAACATAATTCCTATACACAAAGTTACTAAAGGTATAGAGCCAATTAAATTTTCATTAACAACTCCTAAATTAAATGATGTATACATTAAAAACCCTAATATCCCTGAAGTTAATAAGATATTTACTATATAATTTATCTTTCTAAGAAGTAGTGATAAGGGAAATATAATAAGAATACTTAAAGCACCTATTATAATTGAATATATTATGGAAAATTCTATACTGTAAGATACACTATAACTATAAAATATAAGAGATAAAACACCTAAAGGAATAGATAATATAAATAAAAATAAGTTAAGATTAGTAGATAAGTTTTCAATATAACTTTTTTTAAACATATTTTCACTTCTACTAAGGCTAATAAAAGACTCCATAAAACCCATGTTTCCTTGCTTAAAGTCACTAGATTTAATAATACCATCTTTGTGTTTACTAAGATTAAATAAATTTATAAAAAAGTCGTATTCATATCTATTTTGAAAATCTTCTTTTTTAACTTCTTTAACTCTTTTTAGTTCAAACTCTCCATTAATATTGTGAATTTCTATAAGACCCTTATTTGCATAATAAAATATTATACTTGTAAGTTCTTCTGTAGTTAAATTCTTATTTGGATAAGCTATATAGGCTAAGTCAATAGGATTAAAGGATTTTGGTGGATAAAAACCTATTACCTTTACACTATTTTCTTTAGCAAATCTCTTTTTTCTTCTATAAAATATAGATGATTTAATAGCTAAAATCATAGATAAAGCACCTATTATAATTGCTATTAGTGTAAATTTATTAAATACCTTAGGTGGTGTGAAATATCCACTTTCTAAGGGTAATAAAATTGTAATTCCCTCTTTAGGCATAATCCTACTAGTTGTTTTCCCCTTGATTGTATTGTTATCCACAGTAAAGGAAGCTAAATTATTAGATACTCCTCCATTTTCTCCACTAAAAAGTTTTATATCATCCTTATTAAAACTCTTTGGCATATTTATTGTAAAATTAACCTTATCTATAGTTGTATCCCACTCAGGACCTACAATATTGTAAGATAGCTTATCTAAACTCCCTTTATAAGCTATATCGTAGCTTATAACATAAGTAATGCTTCCATTTACAACCTTATCTGCATCACCTATTTTTATTATTTTATCTTCTCCCTCACTTTCAATAGTGTAATCATATGGAGTTCCATTTTCATCTGTTACAGAATTAACTGATAATACTGCTTTATCTAAAGGAATATTTCTTAAAATACCGTGCCTGCCCTCTAAAAAGTTCACATTAATCTTTTCAACTACAGTAAAAACTCTATCCTCACCAACATCTACATTCATCTCCATTTCTCTTATAGTCATTCCATTATCTAATGCAAAAACTACTTGAGAAGAAATTCCAATAACAGAAAAAATACTAA
>CAUWNL010000086.1:0-11830 GCA_963559995.1 uncultured Sarcina sp. | reverse complement strand
ATTACTTTAATTGTATGATTAGGAAATGGAGGGATTATAATGGATTTATTAACTAGTATAGTCACAAATGTTAACGACTTTATTTGGACTTATGTACTAATAGCACTTTTGCTTATAGTTGGTATTTACTTTTCTTTTAGAACTAAGTTTGTTCAATTTAGATACATAAAAGAAATGTTCAGGCTTCTAGGAGATAATGGTAATAAAAAAGAAGGTGGTGTTTCTTCTTTTCAAGCCTTTTGTATAAGTACAGCTTCTAGAGTTGGAACTGGAAACATTGCAGGTGTTGCAATAGCTATTGCCCTTGGGGGACCTGGTGCTGTATTTTGGATGTGGCTTATAGCATTAATAGGTTCTGCTTCTAGCTTTATAGAAAGTACCTTAGCTCAAATTTATAAAGTAAAAGATAAAGATTCCTTTAGAGGTGGACCTGCTTACTATATGGAAAAAGGATTAAAAAAGAGGTGGCTTGGTGTAATTTTTGCTATTCTTATAACAATCTGTTTTGGTCTTATATTTAATGCAGTTCAATCAAATACCATATCAGTAGCTTTTAATAATGCTTTTGGATTTAATAAACTTCTTGTTGGAATAGTTATAGCTATAGTAACATCTTTAGTTATATTTGGAGGAGTTAAAAGAATAGCTAAAGTTTCTGAAATAATAGTTCCAATACTTGCAACAGCCTATATACTAGTAGCAATTTTCGTTATAATAACTAACTTTTCCTATCTTCCATCTGTTTTCAAACTTATTTTTGAAAGTGCTTTCGGATTTAAACAAGTAACAGCAGGTGGCCTTGGTGCAACTGTTTTATATGGAGTAAAAAGAGGATTATTTTCCAATGAAGCTGGTATGGGTAGCGCCCCAAACGCTGCAGCTACAGCTGATGTTTCTCATCCTGCAAAACAAGGATTAATACAAACTTTAGGAGTTTTTACAGATACTTTAGTAATCTGTTCATGTACAGCATTTATAATTCTTTTATCTGGTTCTTATGCAGACAGTAATCTAACTGGAATTGAGCTTACACAAAATGCCCTTGCATCTCATTTAGGAGCCTTTGGAACTTATTTTATTGCATTTTGTATTCTTCTATTTGCTTTTAGCTCTATAGTAGGTAATTTTTATTATGGACAATCCAATATTGAATTTATAAAAGAAAATAAAACATTTTTAAATATATATAGAATTTTAGTAATTGCAATGATTTTATTTGGCTCTGTTACAAGTGTAGAAATTGTTTGGACTTTAGCTGATGTATTTATGGCCTTTATGGCAATCCTAAATTTAATAGCTATAGCGCTTTTAAGTAAGTTTGCTTTTGCAGCCTTAAAAGATTACACAGCTCAAAAGAAACAAGGTATAAAAGACCCTGTATTTGATCCTTCTAAAATACCAGGGTTAGAAGATGTTGAATGTTGGAAATCAGATGACAATTTTAGAGAAATAGTTTAATAAATAAACTATTTACTATTATAAATCAAGTTTTTAACCATTAACTCATAAGTTTATTTCCTCTTAAAAGTATAAATATATGGATAAAGACCATT
Organism: uncultured Sarcina sp.; assembly: GCA_963559995.1. Classification (GTDB taxonomy): domain Bacteria; phylum Bacillota; class Clostridia; order Clostridiales; family Clostridiaceae; genus Sarcina. The sequence continues at coordinate 10,277 of CAUWNL010000086.1, read as the reverse complement.
GAAAATAATTTTCAATGGTCTTTATCCATATAAATTATAATTTTATTACTCAAATAATTTATCTTCTAGACTATCATAATCTAATATAGTTATACTATTTCTATCAAACTTTATAATGTTTTCATTTCTTAGGTTTATTAACTCTCTTGATAAAGATGGTCTAGGTATTCCAAGGTACGCTGCTATCTCCTCTTTACTCTCATTTAACTTAATTATATTGGAATCTGAATTTTCATTTCTATCTAATATATAATTCACAACTTTATGTTTAACACTTTTAAGAGTTGTACTTTTAACTTTGTTATTTAACATTATTACTTTATCACTTAAAAGAGTAATAAAATTTTCTAATATTTTTGTATTATTAGAACAAAGCTTAATTATCTCTTTTCTATTTATAAATAATATCTTGCATTTACTTTTTGCAATAATAGTAGCAGGATATAATGCTGTACTTGAGATAACAAGTGCCTCTCCAAAGACATCTCCACTTGACAGCTTATTTAATACTATTCCCTTGCCATTTGAATATATTCTTTCAAGCTTAATATCCCCTTCTTGTACTATACCTATATTTTCACAAATATCTCCTTCTTGGAATAGTATTTGACCCTTATCATAATTAACCTCTAAGTATTTTATATGTAGAAATATATCTTTTATTTCCTCTTCACTTAACCCTTGAAAAAGAAAATTATTATTCATGTTCTCTCACCTCCTAAGTAACTTATATAATTTAAAATAAGCCAATGACTTAACTTAAATCACTGGCTTATTTATTATATTTTAATATAGTATTTCAAATTTTACAACATTATAAAATGTCCATCTCAATATTTTTTTATGATTTTGCATATCATATAATCTTAAATCTTATTAATTATTAATCTAGAACACTTATTTATTCTAAAAACATTTTTAAATCATCTTCAACCTTTGTTATTCCACCAATTCTAAAGTTTTCAATAAGAACTTTAGCTACATTTTTTGAAAGGAATGCTGGAAGTGTTGGTCCTAAATGAATATTTTTAACTCCTAAGTATAATAATGATAATAACACTATTACAGCTTTTTGTTCGTACCATGCTATATTAAATGCTATTGGTAATTCACTTATATCATTAAGTTTAAATACTTCTTTTAATTTTAAAGCTATTAATGCTAATGAGTATGAGTCATTACATTGCCCTGTATCTAATATTCTTGGAATGCCATTTATATTCCCAAGATCTAACTTATTATAGGAACTCTCTGTTTCTAAATCAACTCTAACTAGTATGTTAGATAGATTATATTGTAAATGATATATATCTAAAGAAGTATCCCCTTTAGATAAAAGAATAATTTTGATTGCTAATACAGAAAAAGCTAACAAATGTATCGAAATTTTTAATAATGTAGTCACTGAAATGAATAGTAGATTTTATAAAGGATTTACTAAAGAAGAAATAAATCAATTTGAAACATATCTTCTAAAAATATATTCAAACTTAGAAAATATAAATTAGGAGGCTAGTTACTATGGCAAAAATTATAGCTTTTGTTGGAAGCCCAATAAAAGGAGGCAATGTAGATATAATAATATCTGAAATTCTAAAATCAGCAATTATGGAAAATATAAATGTAAAAAAATATTATCTAAACGATATGAATATTAAAGGGTGTCAAGGATGTCTATATTGCAGAAAAACTCCTACTTGTGTTTTTAAAGATGATATGTCTCAAATATATGAAGATATTAAGAACGCTGAATACGTAATAATAGGCTCTCCCGTTTATATATGTCAAGTATCAGCTCAAACAAAACTTCTACTAGATAGATTCTATCCACTTACAGAAATAAATAAAGCCAAACATACACCTAGATTTGGTGAGAAAAAATTAATTATGGTTTATACCCAAGCAGCTCCTCTACCATTTTTATTTAGGACCTATTTTAAATATACATCAAAACATCTTAAAGGTATGGGGTTAAATCATTATAAAACAATTATAGCAACACAATGCTTCGAAAAAGATTCTATTAAAAATAATAAAAAAGTACTAAATAAGGCATATAATTTAGGTATAAAAATAGCTAATAATATATCTTAACAAAATTACAATAGACACCATTTTAGACTTAAAAGTTAAAATGGTGTCTATTCTTTTCAAAATTTTATTTAAAGATTAGCTTGTATTTTAAACACTATAAATTATTTAATTTATTCAATATATCATCTACATTTAATCCATGACTACATGCTTGTTCTAATGATTCTACTCTTGCTGATGGACATCCTAAACATCCCATACCAAGGCTCATTAAGAATTCTGCTGCTTTAGAATTGTATTGTACAATTTCACCTATTGTCATATCTTTATTTATCATAATCTATCTTCTCCTTATTTATTTAATTTTTTTATAACTAGTGTTTTTTCTATTGTTACTAGTACTTTACTTACCTCTTTTGCTATTACATTATGTTCTATCCTTGCATCAAAAGGTAAAAAATCTCCATTTTCTAACTCAAACTTTTTACCATCTTTAAATTCTATAGAAACTTTTCCACTGATAATTTGTATTGTTGCAAAACCGTTATGGCTATGATTTGGCAAACCCTTACCCTCTTCAAATTTAAAATATATGGTTTTAAATCTATTGTTTTCAGTTAATATTTCTCTATTTGTATCGCTATTTTTTACATTAAATATTTCCATATCTATTCCTCCCGTTATATTTTCTTTCTAATTCTTCTAATAAACTTAAGTATTTTATTTTTATATCTTTATTCTTTCTCTCAAATTCTATACACTCTTTATTTATTAACTCTAAAATACTTTTATCTAATTCCCTCTCTGCATATTTATAAACTACGGTATCTTCCTTATCTATATGCCTTTCTAAAAGATGTGTATATGAAATTGCATTTGCTATTACATCTAATTTTCCTTCTTCATTACCATTTTTAACACTTTCTAAAGCTTCTTTTAATTGTGCAATATGTAATCTTCCTAAATCGTGTTCTACAAGCATTCCATTTTGTACTAATTTTTGCGAAACTACTCCTAAGTGTTCTATCATTCTATTAAAAAGTATAATTTCTTCTTTTTTATGGTGATGCTTATCTGAATATTCAGTTATAAAGTCTGCTATTTTATAAAAATCGCCATAATTTATTTCTTCACCTTTTAAAACTCTATAGCAACATGCCCTCACAACTTTAAGCATACGTGTAATATCTCTATGTTCATTATTCATTATTTCTATTGCATTCATTTTCTAACCTCTCCTTCTATTCTCCTATAAATTTAATCTATTTATTATTTACTTTAATTTTACTACTGTCTACATTTATTATGATATAACAATATTACTTAAAATTCTGTATCAACAGTTACCAAATTAAATAAATAACTATTTTATTTACACATTATATTTTAATATTATTCATCTTAACTTATTACTATACTTTCTAATTTAGATTTCATAACATACATTTTAAAATTTCCTCTTTATTATTTAATAAAGTATAGAAAAAGCACATAAAATTTAATTATGTGCTTTTTCTATATTTCTATAAACTTAGTTTTATTTTTAGTAATTAAATTCCGTATTTTTATAATTCTTTATTATAATTATAAGAATATTATCTTAATGTATTTGTTAATGTTCCTATATTTTCAATAGTTACACTCATTTTATCTCCAGACTTTAACCAAACTTGTTTCTCTTTTGGCATTCCTAAAATAACTCCACCAGGAGTTCCTGTGAATATAATATCTCCAGGTTTTAAAGTCATAAATTTAGAAGCATAACTTACAATAGTTTCTATATTAAATATAAGATTTTCAGTATTTGAATCTTGAACTACTTTTCCATTTACTTCACATCTTATATCTAAATCACCAGCATTTATAGCATCTGCTGTTACAATTACAGGTCCAACAGGTGCAAATTTATCTATAGACTTTCCAATTAACCATTGACCACTTCTTCTTTGAAGTGTACGTGCTGATATATCATTTCCTACAGTATATCCAAATATGTAATCTGAAACTTTCTCTTTTTCTATGTTCTTTCCCTCTTTTCCAATTACAATAACCATTTCAGCTTCGTAATCATATTTTACATCCTCTTCTATAAGAGGTATATCTTCTAAATTTGCAGCTAATGCATTTTTAAATTTACTAAATAACACTGGATAATCGTCTTCTTTTTTAAATGTAGTTTTTGTTTCCTCTCTATGGCTTTTATAATTTAAACCAACACAAAGTATCTTTTCAGGATCAGTAACAACTGGTGCATAGTTTATATCTGAAAGATTTATAAGCTCTACATCTCCTAAACCTTTAACTATTTCTTCTAAAGACTCTCTTCCTAATCTTATAGCCTCTTCCATAGTTTCTGGTACATCTTTTCCTGTTATTTTCTTATACTTTTTAAGATCTAAAACTCCATCCTTAAGCTCAATTCCTAATTTTATCTCATTATTTTCTACAAAATTTAATAATCTCACAGTTAACACTCCTCGTCTTCATATAAGCATTTTTATTATATCATATTTTATTCGCCTTCGAAATATATATTCATTAATAACTATTAAATTTTAAAACCTCATCTATATTTTTTCTAACCTTTTTTCTAGTCTTTTCACTAGCTACATATCCTAATGATATAACAAGTTTTATCTCTCTATTTTTAGGTATGTTTAAAAGTTCTTTTATAGCTTTTTCCTTAAACCACCCCATAATACATGTACCAAGACCTAACTCTGTTGCCCCAAGGCATATATGTTCAGTTGCAATTCCAATATCAATAGATGTATAATCTGCACCCTTAACGATACCGCCAATTCCCGATGTTATATTCCTTTTTTCTGCAACAACTACTATAAAAACAGGTGCAGTTAATGCAAACTTATTTATTCCAATTAAAGGATCATAAAGACATTTCCCTATTCTTTGTGAAAGTTCTTTATCATCTGCTACAACAAAAGTCCATGGTTGAGAATTGCAAGCAGATGGTGCAAGCCTCCCAAATTCTATTATCTTTTTTATAATTTCTCTATCTACCTCTTTTTCTAAGTACCCTCTATCACTTTGTCTTTTATTTACAAGTTCGAAAAAATCCATATTTCTTACCTTTCTTAAAATATAATAAAGCTTAAAATTATAATATGGATTGTAATCTTAAAACTTATATTTAGTTTTATATACAATCTATTATATAATATTTAATTAAAACTTATTTTTTTCTTTATAATACTCAATTTTCATTCTACCAAAAAGCATAAATCCAATTCCCATAGATATTATAACTACAATTATATTTTCTCCACTTTTAGTCAATACACTATATATCATACTTATTATCATAACAAATATTAAAACATATAAATATAATAACGCCTCTGAAAGGACTGTGGGTTTCATCTCTCCATAATTTTTAGGTATTTCTATATAATCACCATTTTTATCAGTTATGTATTCATTTTTCAAGAATTTTATTCTACTTTTGTAAACCTTACATTTAACCATTTTCTTTCCTATTTTTCTTCTCTCAAAGGAACTTTTTAAAAATGGATCATATCTTAATTGAAAAGGTCTAATTCTCCCTTTAGTAATAAATTTTTCTTCGCCATCTCTTCTTATGATTATACCATTCAAAACACAAACCTACTTTCTAAATCTTTATACTCTGCCAATCTATGATTACGTTTAAAGCTAAAATATAATTAAATTATATAACATTATTGAATAAATTAAAAATAAATTATGTATCCTTTCTTTACTTTTTTACTTGATAAACCATAAACTAAAAGTGTTAGAGAAAAACTATCTCTAACACTTTTCTTATTTCTATTTAAATTAAACACTATTAACATATTACTATTTAAAAATTATTTTTTATATGAAACGTGGAAAAGTTCATGAGCTATTTCTCCGCCCGCTTCTCCTATATAACTTTCATACATTTTCATAAGTGGTTTATTTTTATGTGACTTTCTATAAGGTAAAATATGCTCATCTTGATTGTATAATACTGATGCTCTTAATTTTCTAAAATTTACATCATCTCTTACACTTGAATATACTTGAGGTTGTCCACCACCATTTACACAGCCACCAACACAAGCCATTACTTCTACAAAGTGATATGGTTTTGAATCCATTATTCCTTCGTTTATAAATTTAAAGAAGTTTGCAGCCCCATTTATTACAGCTATATTATATTCTTTCCCACCAAGTTCTACAGTTCCTTCTTTTATACCTTTTAATCCTCTAACCTCCTTGTAATCAACATTTTCTAAAGATACTCCATCTGCCAAATCTTTAGCAGTTCTTAAAGCAGCTTCCATAACCCCACCTGTTGCTCCAAAGATTACTCCAGCTCCAGTATATTCACCCATAGCAGGATCTACTTGTCCATCTTCAAGATTATTAAAATCTATTTTACTTTCTTTTATAAGTCTTGCAAGTTCTCTAGTGGTTAAAGAGGCATCTATATTTCTTTCTCCTCTATTTATCATCTCAGGTCTATCAACCTCATACTTTTTAGCAACACAAGGCATTATTGAAACTGTAAATACATCCTTAGGATCTATTCCTGATATACTTGGATAATAAGTTTTAGATGCCGCACCAAACATTTGATTTGGGGATTTAGCTGAAGATATATTATCTAAAAGTTCTGGATGATAATTTTCTACAAGTCTTATCCACCCTGGACAACATGATGTAAACATAGGAAATGGGCCATTATTCTTTATTCTATGTAAAAGCTCAGTTCCTTCTTCCATAATAGTCATATCAGCTCCAAAATTAGTATCAAATATTTTGTTAAATCCAAGCTTCCTTAAAGCTGTATAAGCTTTTCCTGTAACATCTATTCCAATTTCTTCACCAAAAAGTTCACCTAATGCAGTTCTAACAGATGGTGCCATAGCAACTAGAACATGTTTATTCTCATCCTTTAAAGCCTCTTTTACTCTTTCCATATGTGACTTTTCTGAAAGGGCCTCTACAGGACAAACTGATACACATTGTCCGCATAATAAACAACTAGTATCATCAAAGCATTTTAATCCTTCTGGGCCTACAACTAACTCTCCATTTACTTCTTTAAATTTAATAGCTTCAGTACCAGCCATCTTTTTACATTCGTCAACACATCTTCCACATCTTAAGCATTTTGATTTATCGTAAACTATAGATTTACTTCTTGCATCTATTGAGTCTTTTGTATCTGTTTTTTTGTGCTTTTTAGCTCCTACTCTTATTACAAGATCAAAAAATTCACAGTGACCTAATCTTTTACAACGACCGCAATCATAGTTATGTTCATCTAAAAGTTCTGAAACTCTTTGTTTTACCGCCTTTTGAACTCTTTCGCTAGTTGTACTTACAATCATTTTATCTTTAACTTTAGTAGAACAAGCTCTAACTAAATCATCTTCATCCTCTACTTCTACTAGACACACTCCGCAAACATCACCATGTCCACATTCTTTTAAATAACATAATGTAGAAATAAGTATATTATTTTTTTTTGCAACTTCTAATATTGTTTCATTTTCGTTAGCGCTTATTCTTTTTCCATTTATAGTTACCTCTAACATAACAACCTCCAAATTAATACTTAAAATTTTTTAAACATGCTTTACGTTAATGTTTGCCTTATACTCTTGTGGGCTCCAGTTTAATGTTTTAGCTACCTTTGCTTCTTTATTTAAAGTAACACCTTTTAGCATAGTTTCTTTAAACATCTTATATCCTGCCATATCCATTAAATGACCACCATGAAGATAAAGAGGTGTATCTCCTAATACCTTTCTTGAAAAAGTTTCCCAGTTTGCAAATACTGCTAGTAATGTTTCTTCATCTACATAGTCTAGGAATACCTTTCCAAGTCTTGGATCTTTTTTACTTGTTCTTCCACCAATAGAAATTCTATACAAACTCTTTTCATGTCTTTTAAATGCTCTTGTAGGACATACATCAGTACATGTTCCACATCCTATACAAACATCTCTGCTAATTTCAATTCTTCCATTTATTTCCTTCAAAGCTCCTGTTGATTGTTTTTCACAGGCCCTTACACATCCTCCACAAACAACACATCTTTCATAATCATATTGAGGAAGAGTAACTCCAAATATTCCAAAGTCACTTAAAGATGCTTTTATGCAATCATTAGGACATCCAGTTATATTTACTTTTATGTGATATTCACTTGGGTATAATATTTTTTCTAACTTCTTAGCAAGTCCTGCTGTCTTAACATTTGCTTTTACACAACTATCTCCCCCCATACATGCAGTTACATTTCTTACACCTATAGCCGGAAATCCACCTTCATTATTTTCTAACTCTTCTATACCACATTCTTCAAATTCAATTAATTTTATATATTTATTTACAAGTGCATTAACCTTATCTATATTCTCATACTTTATTCTTGGTACATTAAGGGTTTGTCTTGGTCCAATATGAAAATGACTATCTCCATATTTTTCTGCTATTTCCTTAACTATATCTACACATTCAGTAGTAATAACTGCACCTGGTACTCTTAATTGAAGCATAAATTCCCCTGGTATTTTTGATTGACGATAACAATTTGAACGTAATTTATCAATGTTTATATCTTTATTCATTTTCTTCACCTCTTATCTATTTATATCTAATCCTTCTTCTTCATATATTTTGTCTAATTCTTCACTAAATTTGTTTACAGTTGTTGAGAAGTTTATAAGCCTTGGACAATTATCTGTACAACGACCACATCCAACACAAATTTGTTCTTTTGAAGTTTCAAGCTTTGGCATATAGAATTTATCAAAAACTCTTTGTCTTATTCTACTTGGAACTATATCTGAAAGTGTTTTTCCATCTTTAAAAGCAGGTGACTTAACAAGTTGACATCCGCTCCATATTCTTCTAATCTCAACTACTCCTGTATTTTCATTTTTAATTTCATTTGTAGTTAAACATGTACAAGTTGGACAACTCATGTTACAACTTCCACATCCTATACATCTACCCTTATATTCATTCCATAATTCTAATGATCTTGCCTTTAATAAAGTTTGTCTATCCCATTCTTTCATATCTGGAATATTTACTTTTGTTTCATTTTCCTTTGCAAATCTTATATCAAATTCACACTTTGTAGAGTTATCATCAAAGTATTTATCAAAAGCTTCATCTTTATTTTTTATTAAAACTCCGTCCTTTGAAACTCTTATTCCTAGTGAATAATCATCTGTTTCATTAGTTCCCATAGTTATACAAAAACATGTATCAAAAGCCTTTGGACATTCCATAACCATGAATTTAACATTTTCACGTCTTGATCTATAATAATCATCATTTAAAAACTTATTATCAATTCTCTTTATAGCATGAATATCACATGAACGAAGTATTATAAGTCTTTTTTTATTATCATAATCTATTTTCATAGATTGGTTATCGTATTTAACTTCTGTTATATGATTTATTGGAAGTAATACTTCTTTTGCTGAATATTGAGATTTCCTTTCAAATTCTATTTCGTCAAAAGAGTTTATCTCTCCATATCTTATACTATCTAAATCACTATATCTTCCTTCACCTTTAAAAACTTTTGGTGCAAAAATCATATATTCCTTTTTAAGTTCAGAAAAAAGTTTATCTACTTCAATTTTAGATAACTTAAAATCCATAATATTCCTCCTAATCTTTTGTTTAAATTTAATACCTATTATACAAATTTATTAACATTTTATAAACTACGAATATTATTTTAATACCTATTATTTAACTTGGCAATATTAATGGTATTTTCTATTTATTTATAATTTAATTATTTAATACCTTATTAATAAAATGGTTTTTTTTGTATATTTTTTATATTTTAAATTTTAATATAAATTACTTTTATTTAATTTATTACTCTTTATCTTTTGTGATTATTTTATTTAAATTTAAAAAAAAGGAATAATATTTAATATTATTCCTTTTTTTTAAATTTATTTTTCTGTTTATCTATATTATATTTATACCATTATAATATTAACCTACTTCTTAATAATCATCTCTTTACTTACAGTTTCATACCCTAAAAGAATCATTTTAGCCCTCACTTTTCTCTTTTTTTGATTATTAATGTTTATTTTATACTCTCTATTTAAATTTGTAACATTTACTATCACATTTCTCTAATATTATCCTTTAATTTTTTAACATATGTTTTTATAAATAAACATATGTTAAAAAATTAAAAATAGTTCTTAAACTAATTTTTAATTTAT